>JAGWXQ010000082.1 GCA_018969805.1 Paenibacillaceae bacterium
AGCAACAACCGCAAAAAAGTTACGTTGTTCGTAAAAGACAATATCATGAAAATGACTGACGGACTGTATAGCAAAATTTTTGCAGATATCGGAAGTCAATATCCGGATATTGAGAAAGAACACTGGATTGTGGACATTGGGGCTGCAAAGCTTGCTGATGCGCCACAACAGTTCGATGTCATTGTGACGCTCAACTTGTACGGAGATATTTTGTCAGACGTAGCGGCACAAATTTCGGGTTCTGTCGGCTTGGCGGGTTCGGCAAATATTGGCGATCACTGTGCCATGTTTGAAGCCATTCATGGTTCTGCTCCACGACGTGCGGGTATGGATTTGGCCAATCCGTCTGGATTGTTGCAAGGAGCAGTGTTGATGCTGCAGCACATTGGGCAGTGCGATGTGGCGACCCGCGTACACAATGCTTGGTTGAAGACGTTAGAGGACGGCATACACACGTATGACATTTATCAAGACGGAACAAGCAAATCGAAAGTTGGCACACAAGCGTTTGCCGATGCGGTCATTGAACGGCTAGGACAAACCCCAGTTACCCTAAAGACGGTACAGTACACATCGTCTGATCCGATCCACGTGACGCTTTCGTCACAAAAAACGCAACAAAAAGTGCTCCACGGTGTCGATATTTTTGTGAACTGGGATTGTGGTACTCCAGAGGAACTCGGCAAAAAAATCGAGCCCATTACTGCTGGTCCGCTCAAACTTCAGGTGATTACAAATCGAGGCGTAAAAGTGTACCCTGGTGGGTTTCCGGAAACGTTTTGTACCGATCATTGGCGATGTCGGTTTTTTGGTGATGACCCTACTGCGTCAGTCGATCCCAAAGTGATTGTTGCACTGTATGCTGCATTATTAACAGCCGGTTTTGACTGTATTAAAATGGAAAATTTGTATTCTTTTGACGGGGTAAACGGTTTTTCGGGTGTTCATGGTTAATGTTGTGACCGGAGCGTGATGCACCGCAGGGTATGCGATGCCGTACCATATGCGCAATCGCATACCGGTGCTCGTTGTGCCCTCCTATAAAACACGAAACACCTTTTGTGAGAAGACAAAAGGTGTTTCGTGTTGGTGCGCTTGCGCGATGTCATTGTGGGGTGCCATTTGGTTGCGGGGCAGTGGTTGCCGCACGTACGTTGCGTGCGCGCATGTGTGCACAGCGGACTGTTGGCAGCAGCAAATGCGTTGCTCGGACAACCGGTTTCGGTGCACGCATGCACGATGGCGGTGATGTGTTGCAACCGGGAATACCCTCGTGTATGCGTGGTTTTTGTGATGGGATTAAATACCGTACGTATCGCATTGGACACAATGTATTGTTCCTTGTATTTTGTATAGAGTGAGCAAGTCTTTTTCTGCACGATTTGGACGAAATTTTATAAACGGAAAAGGACCGAAGTGCCCTTTACGGACTATGCGTCGTTCGATGCCGTACGCTCCAGAAGAATAAGCGTGTGCATATTCACCAAACTGATCCAGCAGCAAGCCATCTTCATGCGAAATGGCTATTTTTTGAGTAAATGAGATCAGTACATCTTTGAAGGTTCGGTATTTTTTGTACTGATGAAACTTCGGATCTTTTTTTAGGGTTGTAAATTTCATTTCAAGGTTTTTTATGGTGTACTGGTCTTTTGCGTGATCGCCCACGGTACTTTTGGCAGTTTGGGTTGTCTGTATTCCATAAAGTGCATACAGGTTTGTCGAAACAGGTTTTTCGTACGTTTGTCCTGTTGTTAAAGAATTGCGTACTGTCAGTGCGCCTACGCGTCCATTCGAAGCATAATATGCTTTTGTGTTGAATATTGCCAGTATGAGATCGTAATTCGGAATGTTTTTGCCTTTTTTCAAAAATTCGGATAATGTTCGGATACTTTGAATCGAATCAATTTTTACGTATTTTTTATTTGTAGCGTCGTAGATTCGTGGATTTTTTTTAAATTTTACAAACTCTTTGTCTAAAAAATTTTTGATCGTTGCGTGTGATGCTTCACCCGTTCGGGACTGTTTGGCGGGTATTTTTGTTGATTGTGCATGCGATTGCTGCACGTGCAAAAACGACACGTGCAAACAAAACATGAGAATGCATGCAACAGAGACAAGAGAACGTTTCGTCATCACAACCAGCTCCTTTTTTTGTTTGATTTTTTCCCACTGTAGTTCATTCGTTTGAAAAAAAGCGAAAAAATACGTATATCGTGTATATAGTTATTATAATAAAATATATGACAAAAAACAAGGGGTTGGCGACGAACAAATGCGTACGCCAATTGTTCCTACTCGCTCCCTATGGAAAACAGTGGTCCATAATGCTGTATGCGCTGAGGAAGCAAAAGGCATTTTTTATTGTAACGGCTACATGTATGGATACGCATGCGCATCAAGTTGCTGCATGATGTGTATGGGCGTCTGAGCATGATTGCGAGCGTTTTTGTGATCGGTGTACATATTTTGATTGCGTCAATTTTTTTATAGACTTCAATAAATTTTTTATGTATAATAGAGAAAAAAAAGGAGATGGTCTTCATGAAGTTTCTATACATTGTTGTGATCGGATTCATGGTGTTTTCGGTGCCGGTGCACGCCAAGTTGTCTACGTCTACGGTGCACGTCGTGTTGACGATCGATGAGACTTCGGTTTATGTCAATGGAGAAGCGTTTGATCTGGATGCGCCTGCGGTCATTGTCGAGGGCAAGACATACGTCCCCTTAAAGTTTTTGTCCGAACGGTTTGGCGTCCGCGTCGCTTTTGATGCGGTCGCACAGTTGGCGACGATCCGTTTTTTGTCTTCTGATGTATCGGTGTCGCTGTCCGATCAGACGATGACGATCAACGGTTTTTCATCCCCGATGGCCCCGACATTTCGCATCATCAATAATCGGTTGATGGCCCAGCTCACGTGGTTTGGCACGCAGCTCGGTGCCAAAATTGCGTACGATGCGTTTTTGCGGCGCATAGAAATGGTCGTGACCCCGTTGCCTGTCGATGCGCGCGTCAATGCACAAGCGAAACCTGTCGCAAAATTTACGTTGGGCAAACCGACGTATCGCATTGGTGAGCGCATCAAATACATCGATTTGAGTTATGATCCCGACGGGGACGGCATTGCTTCTACAGCGTGGAAAAACAACCAGTCGGTGTTTTTTGCTCCGGGTTCGTATGCGGTCACGCTTCAGGTTACCGACAGCAAAGGAAATATGAGCGATGTGTACCGCCGTACGGTCGTTGTTACGGAAGAGACGTTTCGGACACCGCTTGAATATGCGATGCACGAAGCGCGGTTGCAGACGACGTACAAGTTTGCATCCAAAGCAGAACGAGAATCGTTTGTGCAGGCGAAAAAATTGCCGGTAGCCGTAACGCAGCGTACGGATCGCAAACTGCTCGTCAGCGACAGTCCGGAAAATGTGACAGAATATGGATTGTTGTACCGCGATGTGGTCAACGGACGAGGCAGGCTGTACGCAAACCATATCAATGAAACGGACGCACGCCTACAGCTTGCCATCGTCGCAACAAATGAAGGGGATGCGCCCGTCACGATCCAAACGACGCGCCAAGGGGAAGTGTGGCCGTCGGTGTACGCCAACTTAATTGGTCATCAGGCGACGGTCGATTTTTTGCTCGATGATGTGCACAAGGACAACGTCGTTGTCGGTGTGGGGCAGTCCGTGGCGTATGCGATTATGCCGGACTTTTTGCCAGGGCAAGGTGTGAATTTGATGTACGATGTCGAAACGACGGGACAAGTGACGTTTTCTTTTGTCGCGATGCTTCCGGGGGATGCGATCGATGACATCGGCACGTATCGTCCGTTGCCCTTTGATCGGCACGTGCGCGGAAGTTTTATGGTCTCACACATTGACTGGGACATCGACGCTTCAGGAACAGAGTTGCGCGCCATCACGATTGGGGACAACAAAAGAGACGTGTTTGTGACAGGATACGATCCGTTTCGCCAAATGGACGTTGTCAACTTCGGAAATTACGGGGTCGTGTATACGATGCGGCTCAGAAACACAGGAAAAGTGGCGATCGGGGTGTTGGCGCGCGGTGGACCGTTTAAAGGGCCGTTTTTGATCAATGGAGAAATCGTCCTTGCACCGCGCTCAGGCATCGTCACTCCTTTTGATGGACTGACGTTGCTCGCACGTACGGAGGGTGACGAGCCGTATGTGGATATTGTGTTTTCGCCCCCGGCGGGGTCGGCGTTTCCGATTGACCTCGTATTGTTCCCATTGAAGTGAGCGCATTTGCGCATGGTGCGCGGCTGTGGTACACTTTCCGTATCGCAAGCATCGATGCGATCCGCTTACGGGGCTCGCCGCTTCACCGACGGGGTGCTCGGTTTGACGGACACATGGGGACATGTGGTGCGCGATGATAAAGGAGGTGGAATTCCGATGGCATTGACACCAGAGCGCAAGCAAGCACTCATTGAGGCGCATCGCGTCCATGAGAAGGACACCGGTTCCCCGGAAGTGCAAATTGCTTTGTTGACGGAGACGATTCAAGATCTGACACAGCATTTGCGTACACACAAAAAAGACCACCACTCACGCCGTGGTCTGCTGAAAATGGTCGGACACCGCCGCAAATTGCTCGTGCATCTCAAAGACACGAACGTGCAGCGATACGGTGCATTGATCGAAAAATTGGGCTTGCGTCGTTAAGTCCACGTGTGTGTTTGTCCATAAGCAGCCACAATACCTCATGCCATCCGCGATCCATTGCGTGCGCGGGGGAGTGGTGTTGGGGTTGCTTGTTTTGTGTATATGAGGATGACCAACAGAGGGAGTGGAGAGGATGTCCGTACACATCGCCGAGAAGACGATCGCAGGAAGGCGCATGACGTTGGAAACAGGAAGACTGGCGAAGCAAGCGAGCGGCGCAGTGCTTGTGACGGTTGGAGATACCGTCGTGCTGTGTACAGTGACGGTGTCCCCCGAGCCGAAGTCACTCGATTTTTTCCCACTGACCGTAAACTACGAAGAACGTTTGTATGCTGTAGGAAAAATACCGGGGGGATTTATTAAGCGTGAAGGCAGACCGAGCGAGAAAGCCATTTTGGCGGGTCGGTTGATCGATCGGCCGATGCGTCCGCTGTTTCCCGAAGGGTTTCGGCACGATGTGCAAGTCGTCGTTCTCGTCCTCAGTGTCGATCAAAACAACAGCCCGGAAATGGCGGCAATGACCGGTGTATCTGCAGCGCTGTCGCTATCTCCGGTGCCGTTTATGGGTCCGGTGGGTGGGGTCGTCGTTGGGCGGATTGACGGTCAGTTTGTCGCCAATCCTACCGTCGAGCAAGAAGCCCGATCCGATGTGACGGTCGTCGTCGCAGGGACGCAAGAGGCGATCATGATGGTTGAGGCGGAAGCACAGCAAGTAGACGAAGACGTCATGATTGAGGCGATTTTGTTTGGACATGCGCACATTCGCGAGATGATTGACGTACAAAATGAGTTGATCGCTTCCGTGGCTCCGACAAAGATGGAGTACGTGCTTGCCGCACCAAATGCGGACATTGCGCAAGCAGTAAAAACGTTTGCTAAAGATCGGCTCGATGGTGCGGTGCGCATTGCGGACAAGCAGGCGCGGCAAGAGGCGATTCATGCGATTGAACAAGAGACGCTCGCTTGGATCGATGAGCAATATGCATCTGTGGCAGAGCGGCGTGCGGATGCGGCTTCCGTATTGCATGGGATCGTAAAAAACCACGTGCGCACCCGTATTACCCACGATAAAGTACGCCCAGATGGGAGGGCGGCAAGCGACATTCGGCCGCTGTCGTGTGACGTTGCGATTTTGCCACGCACGCACGGGTCGGGATTGTTTACACGTGGGCAGACGCAGGCACTCAGTGTATGTACGCTTGGTGCTTTGGGCGACGAACAAATACTCGATGGGCTTGGGCTTGAAGAATCAAAGCGGTTTATGCACCATTACAATTTTCCGCCGTTTTCTGTAGGTGAAGCACGGCCATTGCGCCCTCCAGGACGACGCGAAGTAGGGCACGGTGCACTCGGGGAGCGCGCACTCGCGCAAGTATTGCCGACGGTTGAGACGTTTCCGTATACGATTCGCGTCGTATCGGAAGTGCTTGAGTCCAACGGTTCGACGTCACAAGCGAGCATATGTGCAGCCTCGATGGCGTTGATGGATGCAGGGGTCCCAATCGCAGCACCGGTCGCTGGCATTGCGATGGGTCTCGTTAAAGACGGTGCACATTACACGATCTTGTCGGACATCCAAGGTATGGAAGACCATTTGGGGGATATGGACTTTAAAGTTGCTGGTACGGCGCGGGGCGTGACTGCGATACAGATGGACATCAAAATCGCGGGCATTGATCGGACGATTTTGCAAGAAGCGCTGCATCAGGCGCGCGAAGGTCGGCTGTTGATCCTTGCAGCGATGGACCGTGCTATTCGTACAGCGCGGCCGCAGCTGTCTCCGTATGCGCCAAAAATTGTCGTGATGACGATCCATCCGGACAAAATTCGCGATGTAATCGGTGCGGGTGGAAAAGTGATCAACAAAATTATCGAGGAGACGGGTGTCAAAATCGATATCGAGCAAGACGGACGCGTATTTATTTCATCTGTGAGCGATGAGCAAAATGCGCGTGCCAAAAGTATGATCGAAGGCATCGTGAAAGACATCGTCGTGGGTGAAGTGTTCATGGGCAAAGTAAAACGCATCGAAAAATTTGGGGCGTTTGTCGAACTGATGTCCGGAAAAGAAGGGCTCGTGCACATTTCCCAGCTGTCTACGGAGCGCATCGCCCATCCAGATGAAGTCGTTGCGATCGGAGACTCCATTTTGGTGCAAGTGACAGAAATTGACGGACAAGGACGGGTCAATTTGTCCCGCAAAGCCGTATTGCTTGCGCAAACGAAAGCGGATTCTTCACGCACCTAATACGAATCCCCTATTGCAAAGTTATATAGAGAGGGCTGTATGCGCCGAGGAAGCAA
>JAGWXQ010000083.1 GCA_018969805.1 Paenibacillaceae bacterium
TCAAACCGATCGCCGGGGAAACTTCACTCGATCTCAACCATATTTGGAATATCCCAGATCCAAACGACTCTAGTCAGACGCTGTATAAAATTACTTTGCTCGATTGGATCAATCACAGTCCCCAAAAAACGTTTGAAGCAAATACGCAATATCAGTTGACTGCCAAAATAGAAGCCGTCCACCCAAGCATCTCTCTTCCCGATCCCGCAGTTTCTTCAAATGAAAAGTATTTCTCAATTACGACAGCGGAGCAGACGACATACGGCAAAACAGCATCAGGATCTCCTGCAATCACAATTGTATTTCCTAAGACCGAAACCACAATAACAAATAAGTTTATCCAGTTGCCAAAGACCAAGGAAGGACAAAAACCAAAAACGTCCGTAAACGACGATCATTTTTCTGGAGTAGTTACGTGGGAAGATGAAAACGGGAACCTTATTCCCGGTAACGGTCTGTTTGAAGCCAATAAAAAATATACTGCAAAAATTACACTCACACCAAAATTGGGCTACACGTTATACGGTGTGCCACAAAATCATTTTAACGTCAGTACTGCAGAATCTACGAAGAACGTCGAAAATTCTGGGATCGTCACTGCGAAATTTGGAGAAGCAACGGCCACAACACCGGTCAAAATAAACATTTCTGGTCTTCGTACAAAAGCGTACTACATGCCTGCAAAAACAATCAACAAAACGAATAATACACCATTTGAAAGCGAACAAATCACATGGAGCGCAACAAGTACTTTAACTGGATCAGCTGCGTTTCAATGCGGTTTCACCTCCACCAATCCTCCTTATGATTGCTTTTTCAAACCGAATCACGCGTATCAAGCGGAATTCGTTCTCATCTTCCCTGCAGGCTACGATACGACCAAGTTGCAATCGGACTCATTCGTCGTGCTTAACGCAAATGATACGCAATATGATCCATTGACGAAAACAATCACGGCAAAATTTCCCAAAATTATCGGTTTACCCACATCCGTCGATCTGATTTATACGATCCCACCACCGCCAACGTCCGATAGCAGTGCACCTCCTGTGTCCCTCCCAGCCCCCCCTGATACAAATACTGCTGCGCAGCTTGAAGAACAGTACGCGTATATCCCCGCGAATACGAAAATGCCTTTGGGGCTTTCCACCACCGCAACTGATGTTTCGCTCGATGCATTTTTCATTGGAAAAACAGAAGTAAGCTACCGATTGTGGTATATGATCCGCGATTGGGCAACAAGTTTTGGTGGATACACGTTCGAATCTCTTGGCAGGGCGGGTAATCGTGGTACAGTCGGTGCAAAACCAACCGACGCGGATCAATTTGAACCCGTCACGACGATTACGTGGCGCGATATGATCGTTTGGCTCAATGCCTACTCTGAATATGACAGCCTCAGCACAGTATACTTGACGAATTCAAACGTGCCGGTACGAAATGCAAAGACGATCGATTCGGGCACCTTGATCGTTTCAGAAACGGCAAATGGATATCGGCTTCCGACCGACGCACAATGGGAAGCAGCGGCGCGCGGTCTCGGTACATCACCTGGAAGCATCACGGACTATATTTCTGTAACGGATGGCGGCACGACGACGTACTGGCTAAAAGACGATTACGCCAGTGGGGCGATCGATAAAACGATCAACAGCTCGGAAACAAAACGCGTCGCCGTATTCGGAGATGGAAAAACTGCAATCATCGGCAGCAAAACACCAAACACAAATAATGTATATGATATGACGGGCAATGTCGCAGAGCGTACGTTTGAAAAAACAATACGCGGTGGCCACTATGCGTCGTCATCTTCTGACCTTGGTGTCGGCCATGGAATAAACGGAGATATGGGAGGGGCAGACCCCCGGTACGGTTTTCGCATCGCAAAACAATAGCCCCTTTTACAAGGGGGCTTTTCACGCAATAAAAACTTCGATCACAGTTTGCCGTGTTCATCATACGCATCTGTATTTCAAACCATCGATCCGTTTCACAAAAACGCCTTCTGCTTTCTCGGCGCATACACCATTCTGGAACGATGTGTTCGATCGGGAATGAGGATGAACATGCAGTACTATTTTTGTTTCCGAAAATGGTGCAATGCCGCACGTTGCTCTGGAGACAAAAAATGATCAAACGTATTTTGACGTGTGGCTTCGGGGGCAATCACACGATGCGCTTGCTGTGCGCAACGCTGCACGTCTTCAAGCAACTCCATGACGGGTACACGCAAAGCACCAAGAGCGAACGTTGCAATTTGTTGGCGATGATCCGACGTGGCCACATACACTTGGCATGTGTCACTCATGTATGCGCGGACGTGGCGCTCAATGTACGTATCTGCTGTTTCCGTGCGGTTTGTGAAATGAACTTCGACCTTCGAATGCATTTGCCGCGCGGCACGTACGTTGACTTTGTACCCATCAAACACAATGATGCACTTTATGCCTGTATATGCCTGATAATTTGTGATGGAATCAATCAGCAGTTCTCTCGCTTGGGCCAATTGTTGCTCGCGCAACGAACGCAAGTGTGGCCACAAACCAATGACGTTGTATCCATCGATAAACATCAGCTTGTCCACGTCGGATCCTCCTTTCATATGATGAAAACTCAATCGGCACTTTTGTGAAACGAACCGAAAGTTTGAATGGGTATCAACCGTACACCTTCGATCTTTGCCTCATCGCCTCATACAGCAATACCGCCGCCGCTACAGACGCGTTGAGCGACTGCATCTTGCCCGCCATTGGGATGCGCAACAACGCATCACACCGCTCCCGAACGAGCCGCGAAACGCCAGACGCTTCGCCACCAATGACGAGTGCCAATGGCACGGTCAAATCAACATCCCCCATCATCGATGCGTGTCCTTCGACGACCGTTCCAAACACCCATAGCCCTTCTTTCTTGAGCGTGTCGATCGTCTGCGCGATATTTGTCACCCGCGCAACGCGCACATGCGCACTCGCTCCCGCTGACGTCCGTGCAACGGTCGCACTCAGCCCCGCAGACCGTCTCTTCGGGACGATGACCCCATGCGCGCCGACACAATCGACCGTGCGCAAAATCGAGCCCAAATTGTGCGGATCCTCTATGCCGTCTAAGACGACGAGCATCGGGCACTGTCCACCTTGTCTTGCCCCATGCACAAGCTCGTCCAGCGATGCATACGGTTGCGCGGCAGCTATGGCGACAATGCCCTGATGCCGCACACCAGGGACAAGATGGTGCAACGTCGCCACATCGACATGTTGCACGGGAACATCTTGTTCGCGTGCACGTGCCACCCATCGTTCCATCCCATGTGCCCCTGCACGCACAAACACTTTGTGCAGCGGCACCCCTGCTTCGAGTGCTTCCATCACGGGGTTTTTTCCCGCTATCACGGTCTGTCGCTCTTCATCCATCGCTGTCCGCTCCCGTATGGCCCATATGTGCACCGGATCGTCTCCGCCAACGCACTCCTTGTGGCGTATCTTCTAAAATGATGCCCTCGCGTGCCAATGCATCGCGTATGTGATCGGCTTTCGCAAAATCTTTTGCTGCGCGCGCCTCTTGCCGCGCTGCAATGCGCGATGCAATGTCCGCATCGTCCACTTTCGCCCGCACCGGAAGCAATCCCAGCACGTCGTCAAACAACAAAAACGCACGATGAATGTCGTGCAATACCCCTTGCACACGATCTCCCTGCAACACCGCATGCGCTTCGGTGACAAGGGAAAACCACGCAGTAAGGGCATCCGGTGTTTGAAAATCATCACTCATATGGGTGTGGAACGTGTGCACGATCTGTGCGATGCGCGTGGAAGGCTCCGAACGTTCGTCTTCGCCGCACAACGCCTCTTCCACGAGCGCGTGCGCATGCGCGAGCCGCTCAATGGCGTTTGCCGCATGCGTCAATGCTTCTTCCGTAAGCTGTAAGGGGTTGCGATAGTGCGTCGCCAACACGACATAACGCAACGCCTCTGCACGATGGCGAGACAGCAGTTCTGATACAGACAACACGTTGCCGATCGATTTGGACATTTTTTCGGTTCCCCGCTGAATAAACGCATTGTGCATCCAGTGGCGCACATACGTCTGTCCCGTCCGCGACTCCGACTGTGCAATTTCACATTCGTGGTGTGGAAATTGTAAATCTGCGCCCCCGCCATGAATGTCAATCGTATCGCCCAAATACGCCCGCGCCATCGCAGAGCACTCAATATGCCAACCAGGCCGCCCCGTCCCCCACGGTGCTGGCCACGACGGCTCGCGCGCCTTCGATGATTTCCACAATGCAAAATCGTGAGGGCTCTCTTTGCGCTCATCGATCGCGACGCGAATGCCGTGCTGCAAAGCATCCATGCGCACATGCGTCAATCTGCCATACGTGGGAAACGATGCTGTACGAAAATATACGTCGCCATCGACCACGTACGCACAGCCCCGTTCAAGCAGCGCAGCGATAAACGCGACGATATCGTCGATATGCTCGGTCACGCGCGGGTGATGGTCCGCCCGTCGCACGCGCAACGCATCCATATCTTCCATAAAAAACGCAATATTGCGCTGGGCTACGTCGTGCATCGTCTCCCCATGCTGTTGGGCGCGATGAATAATTTTGTCGTCCACATCGGTAATGTTGACGACGTATCGAACATGATAAAATTGAGACAAATACCGTCGAACCGTATCAAAAAAAATAAGCGGACGCGCATTTCCTATGTGAATCCGGTCGTACACCGTCGGTCCACATACGTACATATGTACGCGCTGCGGTTCGACAAGATGCAACGGCTCTTTTGACCGCGTCATCGTGTTGTACACGTGCACGGCTACTGGCGGTGCCCCGTGTCGGTTTTGACCCATTTACGAGGCATCCCCTTTCGTATTTTGGGCAATGATGTCTTCTAGAGCTGCAATGCGGTCTTTGAGTGCTTCGATGTCCGCACGCATCAACCGATGAATGTCTGCATACGGATCCGGTACGTTTGCATGATCGAGCTTTCCGACACGCACACCGTGCAACCGCACCAGCCGACCTGGATTTCCGACGACCGTGCTGTGTGGAGGCACATGCTCCAAAACGACCGCATTTGCCCCGATGCGTGCATGCGCACCGACGGTAAACGACCCGAGCACTTTCGCCCCAGCTCCAATCACGACGTGGTCTTCGATCGTCGGATGCCGCTTTCCGCGCTCTTTGCCCGTACCCCCCAGCGTCACGCCTTGATACAGCACGACATCATTGCCGATTTCGCACGTCTCTCCGATGACGACACCCATGCCGTGGTCGATAAACACCCGCTCGCCGACGACCGCGCCCGGGTGTATTTCTATGCCCGTACACCAGCGAGACACCATCGAAATACACCGCGCAATTCCGTACCACCTTCTGCGGTACAGCACATGTGCCAGACGATGAAACCATATCGCATGCACACCGGCATACGTCACCACGACTTCTAACGCATGGCGTGCTGCAGGATCGTGGTCAAGCACCGCTTGCACGTCAGAGCGCATTTTTGCCCATGCACGCCACATCGATGTCCGCACTCCTCAATCAAAATCACCTTCGCGCATGTCAACTCCACACACCGCAGACACTTCAAACCCGTTGATAACAAAATGTCTCTCCTATACTATCATTTTCGTCAAAAAAATTCAAGACGCGCGATCATACCCGTACACATCGATGCGATGCCGCGCGCACGAGCCGATCCATCAGCGCTTCCCCCAGCCCGATGCGCGGGCACGCCTCTGCGTATACCCGCTCGATACGGGCATCGTCACACGCACGCAACGATGCGTACAACGATTGCGCTGCCACACTGATGCGTCCACACGGTGCCAAGCACATGACGATGTCCGCTTCATACGCGGACGCACCAGACGCATATGCCAGCACCGCTGTACGGTATCCACACGCACGATCTTCTCTCAATCGTTGTTGGATGTACTGTTGCACACGTTCCGTGCAGCCTTCTACGACACACATCGTACCACGAGGGGCATAATGGGCGTGCCGTACACCCGGCGAAAGGGGGGCATTCGGACGGGGGTCGTTTTCGATTGGCGCCACCGCAGCGATGCGTTCGGCAGTCACTGCGCCATGACGCAATATCGTCACGACACCCTTATCGACAACGACGACGGTCGATTCGATCCCTACGGGTACAGCCCCCCCATCAACGACACCGTCAATGTGCTCTGCCAAATCGTCCAAAACGTGTGCCGCTGTCGTAGGACTTGGCCTACCCGATACGTTGGCACTCGGAGCGGCAATCGGCACACCAACTGCCTCTAAAATCGCGCGCGCGATCGGATGATCCGGTACACGCACCCCGACACGCTGTGTATGCGCCATCACGGCCGGACACACCACACCCGCTTGTGCGGACAATACAAGCGTCAGTGGTCCTGGCCAAAACGCCTGCATCAGCGCAGTTTCGACCGGGTGCACCTCGCGCACGAGCGCGCGTGCTGCATCGGCTGTCGCAACGTGTACGATCAAAGGATTGTCCGTAGGGCGTCTTTTCGCTTCAAACAATCGCGCTACGGCTTCTGGGCACCCCGCATGCACACCGAGCCCATACACCGTCTCCGTCGGAAACGCCACCAGACCCCCTGCGCGCAAACATTGCGCCACTTCCAGCAGTGCCCCTGCCTGTTCATGGATGCGCCATACGCGCGCCCCTTTGCTTGTCTGCATGCGTCATCGCCCCAATTGATGTCCCTTTTTCGTCTCCCGTCCGGTCCACATCGAAGCGATCCACAGTTTCGCTGTCCGTTTTTTTGGTGTTTCCCCGGAAGATACTGCTTGCCCGATGGCAGCATACAACGGCTCGTCTTCTTCACTCGTCCCCTCAACGATACACATCATCTGCATCAGCAAACACCACCAGTTGTGCCCTTGTCCCGCTCCGATCGTCACATGGACCGTATCTACCCTTGCGCGAACTCCTGTTGGTTCG
>JAGWXQ010000084.1 GCA_018969805.1 Paenibacillaceae bacterium
CCACGGATTTGCGCAGCGCATTCGAATTATTGCGTGCGATGCGCTGGCGTATTTGGATGCGGTTGTCGGCAAGCAGATGTATGACGTCGTGTTCATTGATGCGGACAAGCGGTCGTACCCACAGTATTTGCACAAAGCGATCGCAGTGACAGTCGATTGTGGATGGATCGTTGCAGACAACGTATATGCAAAAGGGAGGCTGTTTCAATTGGCGTACGATTCGCCGTCGGTGGCGACGTTGCGGACGTTTTCTACACAATTGGCGACACATCCACAGTTGCGCGCGGTCGTATTTGATTGCGACGATGGACTTGCGCTGGCGCAAGTGGTGCGGCACGATCGATCGGACTACCGGTGATGCACCACGTAGGGCAGTGACATACGGCAGCAAAACAACATGGGGAACATTTCCGATTCAGTTCACACAATCGTATTCGATAGACGTGTTTTTGCACGGGACATCTTCTTTGTGGATGAATGATGCGGTGTGCATTTGGTTTGTGGCCACACTTGGGATTGTTTCTGCCTTGTGGCAGAGGACAATCCCAAGTGTTTTTGTGTATAGACGGTGGACGATACCCATTGGTAGATCAATACATCGATGCGTTTCACAAAAACGCCGTTTTCTTCCTTGGCGCAGACATCCCTCTGGATCACTATGTTCAATAGGGGTATCTGTTGGAGGGGGCGGGCGTCCACGTGGTCGATCGTTTTGTTTGCGTGGATTGGATCGGTGTGGTATTATTTCATGCATATCGGGATAAACAATGCGATCTTTGTTCATATGGGTGGTGTGCGACAATGGGTGTTCGTCCGATCGTGAAAGTACCGCACGATGTGTTGCGCCGGCGTGCGCTTCCCGTACGCCGCATTACTGCATCGCTCGTGGCGTTGATAGGGGATATGGGGGAGACGATGGTCGCTGCGCGGGGCATTGGGCTTGCTGCGCCACAAATCGGAGTCAGTAAGCGCGTCATCGTCGTCGATATCGGGGACGAACGCGGCCGCATCGCGCTCGTCAATCCGGTCATCGTGCATCGCAGTGGCAGCGAGCAAGAATGGGAAGGGTGCCTGAGCATACCGGAGCAATACGGTCTTATGGATCGAGCGGTAGACGTGCACGTGCGGGGGCTCAATGCACAAGGGCAGGCGATCGATGTGCATGCGTCGGGGTTGCTTGCGCGCGTGCTGCAGCATGAGATTGACCATCTCAACGGGGTGTTGTTGTTTGATCATGCGCTGGACTGGGAAGATCAGCGCGACAGTAAGGAGTGAGTGCGTGAATCGCCCGGTGCATGTGCTGTTTATGGGGACACCGCTATTTGGGAAAATCGTACTTGCGCGTTTACTGCGCACAGAGGGTGTCTGTGTCGTCGGTGTCGTAGCGCAACCGGATGCGCCACGGGGACGGTCTCGGCAGCTGCAAAGGGAAGCCGTCGCCCAATTGGCGTACGAGGTCGGGTTGCCGTTGTGGCAACCGACATCGCTGCACGAATGGTCTGACGCGGTCCCCGTTCCGGATGTCATTGTGACGGCGGCATATGGCAAATTGTTGCCCAAATCGGTGCTTTCACTGCCTGTGCTTGGGTGCATCAACGCACATGCGTCGTTGTTGCCGGCGTATCGCGGGGCGAGCCCGATCCAGCACGCCCTGTTCGATGGATGCACGCATACGGGTGTGACGATCATGCATATGGCGGAGCGTATGGATGCGGGGGACATCATTTGTGCGCGCGCGGTCCCGATCGGACCGACGGACGACGTGCATACGCTGACCGTATCTTTGGGGATGCTTGCAGGCGATCTTGTCGCTGAAGCGGTGGGTGCGTTATTGGATGGGACAGCGTCGCGTACGCCACAAGATGAGGCACACGTTTCGTACGCGCCAAAATTGACGCGTGTAGATGAGCGCATCCAATTTTCAAGGCACACCGCAATCGTTTTGACAAGACGCTTGCGGGCGTTTTTTCCGTCTCCTGGAATGTATACGACGTGGAAAGGCAAGACATTGAAAATATATGGTGCGCAGTGTTTGGATGGGACGGTGGATCGTTTGGTCGTTCCGGGGACGGTCGTCGCGATGGGCACAAGCGGCATCGACATCGCCACTGCGGATCGGTCGATATGGCGTGCTACGTTGATCCAGCAAGAAGGAAGGCAAAAAATGGATGCCGCACAATTTGTGCGGGGCACATCGATGCGTGTCGGCGATGTGCTCGGGTGTGGCGATGGGTAGCGGGCGTACGCCATACGCGCTCGTGCGGTATGCGGTAGGGACGGTGCGCGAAGTGGTGTTGGCGGCGCTTGTGGACATCGAGGAGCGCGGAGCGTATACGGCGATTGCGCGCGACCGTGCGCTTGCGGTGCGTGCGTGGGAGGCGCGCGATCGGGCGTTGATTACGGAGCTCGTGTGTGGGACGGTGCATCATCGCAGTGCGTTGGATGCGCGAATATGTGCGCACGTGCATCGTCCGATTGCGCAGTGGGTGCGCACGTTGTTGCAGTGTGCGGTGTATCAGTTGCTCGTTCTGGAGCGCATTCCTGCGCATGCTGTCGTCCATGAGTCGGTGCACATCGCGCGCAAACACGGGCATGAAGGCATTGCGGGGTTGGTCAATGCGGTATTGCGTGCGGTGGCAAAGACACCACGGTTGCGCGATTGTGCACGGCAGTCGGTGTCGTCGATTGACGCACTTGCGCTTGCGTATGCGCATCCGCAGTGGATCGTAGAGCGGATGGTCGCGGCGTATGGATGGGACATCGCAATATCGTTGCTCGTGCGGTCGCTGCAGCCTCCGCCGATGACGGTGCGGGTCAATACGCTGCGGTGTACGCGTGGCGATGTGCTGCAGCAGATGGGCAATGTACGGCCGACGGAAGTCAGTCACGAGGGCGTTGTGATGCTGGATTGGTCGGGTGACATTTCCAAACACGCGCTGTATACACAAGGAAAGATCACGGTGCAAGATGAAGCGGCGATGCTTGTGACCGATGCACTGGATGTGCAACCGGGCATGCGCGTACTGGACGCGTGTGCGGCACCCGGGGGCAAGACGACACACATCGCGGAGCGCATGGGTGATCGCGGGGAAGTCGTCGCTTTGGACGTGCATGCGCACAAGCTGTTGCGCGTGCAAGAGCATGCGCAGCGGCTCGGATTGTATAGTGTGCGCACGATGGGCATCGATGCTGTGGATGCCCACGCGTACTTTTCTGAAGGTACATTTGATGCGATCCTGCTCGATGTGCCGTGTTCGGGTCTTGGTGTCCTTCGCCGCAGACCGGACATCAAGTGGCGCCGCACAGAGGAGCAATGTGCAGCGCTCGTCGATGTGCAGCGCGCGTTGCTCGATGCGGTGCATCCGTTGTTGCGTCCGGGCGGGGTGCTCGTATACAGTACGTGTACAGTAGGCAGGCAGGAAAATGATGATCAGATCAGCGCGTTTTTGGAGCGGTGTCCGTCGATGGAAGCCGATGTATTGCCCGCACACATCCCAGGACGAAGTCCGTATACGACGACGTTGCTCCCGATGCATGGCCAGATGGACAGCTTTTTTATTGCCCGTATGCGCAAAAAAGGGCGCGCATGATGGTACAGACGGTCGGACCCATCCGAAGCGAGAAAGTATTTCCAGTATATGGTGACAATGGGAACTCTTTGGTGTATAATGGGTGTGGATCAAAATTTTTGGGTAAAGGAGTCGAGTTATGGTGAGAACGAAGTGGCGTGTGATCGGTGTTGTCGGGTGTGCCCTCATCGGCATGACCATGGGAGGGGGAGGGATGGCGTTTGGTGCGCGCGTGCCTGTGGATGTGCAGGGGCATTGGGCGAGGCAGACGATTACGGATTGGATCGCTTCGGGGCGCATTTCCGGGTATCCGGATGGGACGTTTGCGCCGGATAAGTCGGTGACCCGGGCGGAGTTTATGACGATCGTCAATAAGGCGTTTGGGTTTGGTACAGAGGCAAACGTACAGTTTCGCGATGTCGGAGATAAAAATTGGTACGCTTCGGCAGTGCGTATCGCGGTGCAAGCGGGCTATGTGAAAGGGTATCCAGACGATACGATCCGGGCGATGGATACGATTACGAGGGAAGAAGCTGCAGTCGTATTTGCCCGACTGAAGAAGCTGGACACAAAAACGGCACCGAAAAAACAGTACACAGATCGCAAAAAAATCGCGGGATGGAGTGCGGGCGCACTGGACGCAGTCGTACTAGCGGGATACATGGATGGGTATCCTGACGGATCGATACAGCCGGACAAGGAGCTCAATCGTGCCGAAACGGTCGTCGTCCTTGACCGATTGCTCACAGGAAATCCACCGGACACATACTACAGCGAAGCGGGTACATACGGACCAGAGCAAGGGTTGGTCGTCACCGAACGGCACGTCATCGTCCAAGCATCGGGCGTGACGCTGCGCAATATGCACATCAAGGGGGACCTCACGATCGCTCCTGAAGTCGGGACGGGCACAGTCGTCTTGCAAAACTTACTGATAGACGATGCGCTGATCGTCACCGGCGGGGGTGCGGACAGCGTGTACATCGAGGGGGGGGCGATTGGCCGCATCGTCGTGCGCAATACGCCGAGCGGGCGCGTGCGCATCGTGGGGCAAGCGGATGAGCCAGTGCCTGTATCGATCGACACAACGACGGCAAATGAAACGATCATGCTTATCGGAAATTTTTTGGATGTCACGGTGCGCGGGCAAAAGAACGTCGTGCAGCTCGTGGGACAAACGACGGTAAACACGCTGCGCATTGGGCTTGATGCGACGGATGCGCAAGTGGCCATCGGACAAAACGCAACGGTACAGCGCATCGAGGCATCTGCCACAGCGACAATCACCAATGAAGGGACGGTCGCAACGAACCCGACCGGAGACAAACCGCTGACGTGGACGGGCAACGCACCACAAGGAACGACACCGCCGGTGCAAACCCCTGCAGCGCCCGCACCTGCAACGCCTGAACAGCGCATCGTCCTGATTACTGCCCGCACGATCGGCGATGTGCCCGCTCCAGTGTCGGGAGCACGCCCAAAATTGTCGTTTCAGACCAATGAATACACGGCACAAGTGCAGTGGGTCGATGATCGTGGAGTGGCTGTCAATGCATCGTTTGCACCGTATACCGAGTATACGGCATCGATTGCACTGACCCCAAAAAATGGATTTACGCTCGCAGGACTCAGTCCCGATGCGTTTGGTGTCGCGGGGGCAAAGACGGTGTCGTACGATCCGAGCACCCGTGTCGTGACGGCGGCGTATGCGCGTACGGAAGCGGTCGCTGCATCGGTATCGCGGGTACGCACCGTGCCTTTGGGTCTTGGCAATACGATCACATCGGTACAAATCGAGCCGTATGCTGTGGCGCAGACGGAAGTGACGTACGAAGAGTGGTACGATACGGTGCAGTGGGCGTTGCAGCGCGGGTATGGCTTTGACAATTTGGGCAGGGAAGGGACGCGCGGAGTGATCGGCGCAGCGCCGACCGCGCGGACGTATGAGCCGGTGACGACGATCAGTTGGTATGATGCCATCGTTTGGCTCAATGCGCATTCGGTGCGCGCGGGTCGAACACCGGCATACGTCAATGATGCATCCGGTGTGCCGTGTACGCAAGCGTCCGCATGTACTGCCGTGCGGACGAATCAAAGCGATGGATACGTACTGCCGACGGTCGTACAATGGGAAATCGCTGCGCGGTGGATCGGGCAAAATGCCCCTACAGCAGATGCCATCTCCCAGGCGCGCATCCAAACGGACGGACTGTATTGGACACCGGGTCGATACGTAAGCGGGGCACCACATGCACAAGCAGCCGACGCGTATGCATGGTACAGCGGCAATGCACAAGCCGTCCAGCGTGTCGCGACACGACTGCCCAATGCACTCGGCTTGTATGATATGAGTGGAAACGTGTGGGAGTGGACGGATACAGGCACACAATCAAACCGTACGATCGCAGGAGGAAGCGTAGAACGCAGTGCGGAAGACTTGCCGATCGGACTGCGCACGAGCGAAAGTCCGAAGACAGCTTTGCCGACCATTGGATTTCGATACATCACCCGATAAACACAGGAAAGCCCGTATGCAGGTCATGCGGGTTTTTTCTTTTTATACAAGTAAATAAATAAATATAACACGCGTGAATTGCTGTTGCGAACCCACATTTTTTGATGTACAATACAGTACATAGAGCGGCGAGAGATGAAGACGTACAGTCCATCTGAGAAGGGAGGGCACACCTCGTCGCAGCGTGGAAAAGTGGGTGGTAGGCACGCATTTGGGGGAGGTGGTGGGAAAACGAAATGTACAGCACCTGCGCGCATATTTGTACGACAATACACATCATCTTAAGAGGAGGCAAAACGAATGGACAGCACACGACGCGCAATCGCCGCCAAAGAACGAGAACGTCAAAAAGGGCTCACGCTGTTTGAATTGCTCGGAGTACTGATCATCTTAGGGATCGTCGCAGCAATTGCAGCGCCGGCTATCGCAGGGGTGCTTAGAGACGCAGAAGAAAATGCGGATTTGCGTATGATGGAAAACGTCGGGCAAGTAGTTACAAATTTTATGATGGCAAGAGATCAAAATGGAGACTGTTTAAATGATTCTAGTAATGCAACGATAAATGTTACTTCTCATATAGCTTGTTATACCACTTATGTGAACTTTGGAACAAAAATAGCACAAAAGAACGCGAGTGCTGATGGACAGCACAAATTTGCTTGGATCAGTACACAATATTTACTTGATAATGGATACTTTAATACAAAACCGTTCTATCGCCTAGTGGATAAATCTGTCGAGTCTGTGTTGGCAATATATCTCCAAGCACCGAATGATATAAACGGAAGATGGGTTGTTCCAGATCTCTCGCTCAATAAAATTGCGACAGTAGACACTTATACATG
>JAGWXQ010000085.1 GCA_018969805.1 Paenibacillaceae bacterium
CTTCATCGTCAAGCGACTGCATGTGCATAAACGGACCGTCACCAAACGGCAAAAACGCAAACTGTTTTGCCTCCGGAAATCCTGGTATTCCTTCAGGAAAATGTGCACATTGCTCGGAACTGACCTCTACTTCACCTGCATACACCGTTTTGATGTTCATCCATCGCACACCCTTTCTCCATATAAATTCCCTTGCCATCTATGTAAACACCATCACGCACGCACATCGAGCTTCGGAGGCGTAATGGTGAGGCTCGGCCACTGTGCCAATGAGGCTTGCCAATGCCCGCGTTCGAACGTATTGCTCGTCGCATGCGGTGTTGCCGATATGCGCACGTGTGAGGGCGTCACGTCGATTGCGACGGGCTTTGGCGCATAGGTGATGCGTACGTTTGCTATTCCAGCTTCTCCATAGTACGGATACGGGTTATCGTACATCGCATTTTCATAAGCGATGTCGGCGATGACTTCGTTACCGGACGAACCATCAATTTTTGCCAATCGATCTCCGACTTCCGCAATGCGCGCGATCGCATCCAATACGAGTTGCTGTGCATTCTTCGTGTTGCGATCCAGCATATTGTGCAACGATCCCGAACCAAGCGCATCCCAAGCAGCAGTGCTATCGATTGTCAGTGTGCCTTGTGTCATCGGTGCGCGAACCGATCCGTGTTGTGTTTCGATGTCGATGGATGCGCGTTGCTGCCGCTGAACCAACATCCCCCGACCTGCCTCAAACGCAAGCTGTGGCTTTGTCGTATGCATCGTAATCATCGGCAAGAGGCGCATGTGGATCACCCCACGTTTATCTGAGGAAGTCGATGAGCGAGGAGCGAATGATGCGCGCCCCGACGGCGAGTGACGATTGGTACACGTTTTCACTCATTTTGAGGTTCATGACGACTTCAGAGATGTCGGCATCCTCTGTTTTCGATTGCAAATTTTGCAAATTGATCGATATATCTTCTAGACGACGCTCCGCCATCTCTAAGCGATTGACTCTTGCCCCGACACTGGAGCGTGCATACAGCACTTCATCGAGTCGAGACGAAAGCCTGCTCACTGTTTCGTTGATCGATGCGACGTCATTGTTTTCCAATGCCTTGGAAAAATCTTTCATCATCCGAAACAGCTGATCCGGTTCTCCCGGACCGCCGAATACCCGATTGCCCGTCACCCCGATCGGCAACGTCACATTGACATTAATCTCGAATCGCACTTCAAGCATATCCGTTATATCGTTGACGGCACTGTCCATCGTATACGGCTGTTTTCCGGTTTGTTGTCCATTAAAAATGTAATTTCCGTTGAGATCGCTGTTTCCGATGCCCACAAGCTGTTCGTACAGTTGCTCGACTTCAGCGCGGATCGCTTGTCGCGCTGCAGGCGACGACGTATCGCTCGCCGCTTGCACAGCAAGCTCGCGTGTACGGTGTATGACATCGGTCGTCTGCACGAGCATCGTGTCGGTATATTCCAGCCACGATTTTGCGGTGTCGATATTGCGTTGATACTGCTCATTTTGTGCGACTTCGTTTCGGTAGCGCATCGCATACGAAAAGGCGACGGGATCCGATGATGGTTCGCTTACTTTTCGCCCTGAGGCAAGTTGTTCTTGTAGATCGTCAAGTCGCTTCATATTGTTCGTCATGTTTTGCAAAAAGCGCGTCTGTATCATAGACTGCGTCACCCGTTCTGGCATCGTTTCATTCCCCCCCTCTATTGTTCACGCTTTGTGTATGCCCAAACATCCGCGCTATCTTCCGACGACCCCAAGTCCGTTAATGACTTTATCCAGCAGTTCGTCGTACACCGTCATCAGACGCGCAGCGGCATTGTACGCGTGCTGGTATTTCATCATATTCGACATTTCTTCATCGAGCGATACCCCGCTCATACTTTGTCTTCGGCTGTCTACTTGCTCGACAATGACTTGCTGCATGTCGCTTTGCCGCTTCGCCTCTTGTCCACGTACGCCGATGTTGCCGATGAGCGAACGATAAAAACCATCGATGGAGCCATCAGACTGGATTGCCTCGCCAATGCCCTCCACGGAAAACGTCGTCTCATTGTTGCGTACGTTACTAATCAGCATGGCCAAGTCGCCATTTCCAGGCACGACGCGCTCGACACCATCGACGACCGACGTGCGCATGGATGCACTTACCAGTTTTGGATTGGCGAAAATTTCGGGATTGACCGTCACACTGCGCGCGCTCATTTGCGTAAAGCCCGGACGGATCGTAAAAAAATCTTTTGCTTGTTCTCCATTGATGGGGTATCCGAGGCGGTGCAATTCATTGAGTCCTTTGACCGTAACGATCGTATCTGCGGTCAGCGTCCGATTCGGACCCGAATACGTGACACCACCGAGCACTGTGCCCTCAGGAAGCACCGCTCCCCGTGGCAACGTCACAGTCATTTCGCCTTCGACGATGCCCTTGACGAGCGCATCGAGATGCTTTTGATAATACGGGATAATCTGCTGTTGCCCGAGCAACATGCCATACATTTCTCCACTGCTCAAATCTTTGTTTTGGTACGCGGTCAGCAGCGCATTTTGGTCGAGCGGGGGTCCTTGTGTATTTCCCGTAACGAGGGCGATATTTCCCATCGATACGTTGTACCCATTTGGGTTGCGCTGCACGGTGAGGTTGATCATTTTTGAAAGCTCGTCAATGACGTTGTCCCGCTGATCGCGCAAATCGTTCGCGTTTTGATCCAGTCCTTCGACGCGGAATATTTGTACGTTTAAGTTGGCGACGGTTGCGATGTGTCGATTGATCTGCTCTGTCTTGATCCGGATATTTTCATTCATATCGGACGCATAGTTATCTAGTTGCTGCGAAATATGGTTGATCGCATTGGTCATCGTCATCGCCCGCTCCAAAATGACTGTGCGCGACGTGACTTTATCTGGCTCTTTGCTGAGCTCTTGCCATGCGTTCCAAAACCCTTCCATCGTACTGCTGAGACCACCTTCACCGGATTCACTCAGCATAATTTCTATTTTGTCCATAATTTCCCGACGCATCGTCCACTCGCCGTAAAATTTGTTTTCGCTCGCATATTGATCGTCCAAAAAGCCCTCGCGCACCCGACGCACCGCGTCAAACTCGACACCTTGCCCGATCATACCGGGAGACTGACTGCGCGACAAACCCGGTGCTTCCATCGGCCGCGAGGCGACCATATGCACGATTTGTCGCGAAAACCCTTTTGTATTTGCATTTGCGATGTTGTGTCCTGTCGTCGTCAATGCGGTTTGCTGGGCAAACAGCGATCGCTTCGACAGCTCGATTCCCCCAAAAGTAGACGGCATCCGCTCCCCTCCTCACGTCGTACATATCGTCACGCCCGCCACTCGAAACGAAACGCGCGCCCGGACGTTTGCCGTGGATGCATCGGTGCAGTGTACGTCCCGTCGCGTACCGTACCGGCAATGAGATCGAGTGTGCGGTGTACGTCATCCAGCGCTTGGCGCAACAAAATGACATTGAGCTCGTTTTTGGATGACAACTCAATAAGCACACCACGCAACTGATCGCGCACCCGCTCGCCGTACGCACGCTCCTCCTCCGTCGTACACAAAGACATGACCTGATCCCACGACCAATCCTTGCTCGTTCCATTCGCCGCAAATATGTCCCGCATCACTGCCATCGATGCCTCAATCCGCTCAATCGTCTGCTGCTCACGCACAGTAAGTGTGGCGACCATCTGCGCGTCTCCAGCGATCAGCGCAATGCGCTTCTCATCCGCGTATGCGATGCACTGTTCATAATGCTCCAACATCCGCTCCCAACCATCGACACATTGCGCAAACGAAATCGTACTCATTTCTCATCCCTCACTGGGGTATCCAAGTGCCGCATCAGTTTTTCCGCAAGTGTATGGGCATCGATCTTATACGTCCCATGTTCTACTGCGATGCGCAAATTGTCCACTTGCTCTGCACGCGTATTGCCTGTTTTTTGTGCCTCCAAAAGCTCCCTCGCTTGCACAGACAACACAATGGCATCTTTGCGCTGCGCACCGGATGCCGTTCCCGATGGCTCTGTCGCGTCTTTAGAAGACACAGAGCGGGTGTTGCTTGTCGATGTGAGCCGTTGCCAGTCATTGATCTTCATCGTTCATCACCGCCTCTTCACCTCGTAGTGAGAAAATGGGTCGCCACACCGTGCTGCACTTGAATACTTCTGTATCGGCACAACAACACAAAACATGAAGAGCAAAATCGCGTCCGTGAATATAATTTTCTTACTCAAAGCAGTGATGTCGGTCAACGTATTCTGGTCAACGTTTTTTGGCATTTTTCGCAAATATTTCCCGCCTTCGTGTTCCCTTTGCACATGCGGCACGTATAAAACAAATTTGGATAAAATCGCGGGGACAGATGCTGCATGCGAATAAACTCTTGAATTTGTTTGACCGATACGCCCGTCGCCACACTAAGCGCATCGATCGACGCCTCTTCATCCTTGCGCAGATAATGGATGCATTTTTGCAGTTGCGATTGGATGTTGTCCAAACAGTCAAGACACATCGCTGTGTGTCCCCTGAGCATTATTTTGCCACATTTTGGGCAATTGGTAACCGCAAGCTGCTCCATAACCACGCCCTCCCTTGTGCAAACTATATGCATCAGTTATCGGAACGAGAGGACCAAAACATAATACCGTACAGATGAAAAATAAAAAAAAACCTTACAGAGGGAACATCGTATGGCTTTTGATCCGTCTTATCGTTCAGCGCGCCCACGTCACCGCCTCAAACTGAATCGCCTTCGCGCTCGCGTCCCGAACCGGTATCGCGCAATGGTGCAGCGTACTCCCGGTCGTATACACGTCATCGACAAAGACGACGCGCACCTTCTCTGTGCGCTGTCTCTTCGCCCATCGACAAAACGCATCCCAACCGTGCTCGTGGATCGCAAACGCCCCCGCAACACTGCGCAACCGCGCTGCCTTCGACAACATGCTTTGCTGGGGGGTATGACGATGTCGATCGACCAGGCGCAACAACGGCGCACGCATATGGCGCGCAACGCCTTGCGCAAGTCCGTAAATCGGATCAAACCCTTTTTCTTCATGGCGCTCTTGGCTCATCGGCACGTACGTGACGACCGTCGGGATGCGATCCGCGATGTGTCCACACGCCCGATGCATCATGCGCACAAATAGGGATGTCAGACGCGCATCCCCTTTGTATTTGTAGCGAATGAGCCAATCCCGCATCAATGCATCATAACACACGGCACTGCCCGAGCGGACAACGATGCGCCGCATGCGCGGACAATCGCTGCACGAAGACGGTTTGCCACACGTACGGCAGTGTACATCCGTAATCCATGGGATGCGCGCCGCACAAGATGGACACAACATCGATCGCATACGCAATCGTTTGTGGCATATGACACACCCCGATTGCGGCATGTGCCACAATCGCGGAACAAACTCCCGCAAAAAACGAACCATCGCCCGCACCTCCGTCATGCCGATCCTTGCCGCGCCAGCGCATTCATGTCTTTGACGTACTTCATCGCCTCCGCCATCGCCCGCGAACGCACACTGGCGCACCACGTCACCACCCCATGGGGTGCAATCGCCGTCCTTCCCGACCGACCGCTCACTTGAATGAGTGCCGTCGCGTCCCATTCGTGTGCGTCTATGACGATAACGTCCGTATTCGGTACCGTCACCCCACGCTCAAGAATCGTCGTCGTGACGAGGATGCGCACGATGTTGTCCCGAAACTGGGCGACGCGTGCATGACGGTCTGCATCCGATGCGTGCGTTCCTGCGACATGTTCAAAAGGGATGTGCTTCACGAGCGGTGCGATGTACGCAATGCGCGATACAAAAATCAACACCTGCGCCCCCCGCTGCACACTGTCCGCGATGACGCGAACGAGCGATTCCGGAAGAGCGTTCCCGATCCAGCGTTTGGCTTGCCGCAATCGATGCACATGCGGTACAGGCAACGGATGCCCATGGTACCGCGATCGGACGAGCACATACGGCAGTGTCCCCCGTACGAGCTGTGTACGCACATCCAGCGGGGGTGTCGCCGTAAGCCATACACGCTGCCCGTCTCGCCTACACGCACGATCCGTCACATGGGACAGCTGTGCGTTTCCGATATACGGGTACGCATCGATCTCATCTACGATAACAAAATCAAACGCATCTCTAACGCGCATGAGCTGATGCGTCGTCGAAAGGACGAGCCTGCACAGAGGCTGTGTACAATCCGGACTCCCTCCATACAGTGCGGCAATCCGCTCGTCTGGAAACGCGCGCTGCATGCGCGGAAGCAGCTCACAGACGACATCGCGTCGTGGAGTCGCCACAAGCACCGACTTTCCTTGCTCCAGTGCTTGTGCGATCAATGGCACGATCATTTCCGTTTTTCCCGCACCCGTGACCGCCCAAAGCAAAAACAACGGTACACCACGTGCCAATGCATCGCGTGCCTTGGATACCGCATCGCGCTGTACGTCCGTCAGCTGGACGCACGTCTGTACTGCCCCACATGCCGACGCGATGCGCCGCGTACCGCGCACAACAATCGTGCACGGGCGCATCGGCCCCATGCCGACACACTCCGTACAGTACATACACGATGGACAATGCACACACGCAAACGGATGCATCGCGCTGCTCCCGCATCGGAGGCATCGCGCACGCACGCGCCACATCGTCCGCTGTACGTGGATGCCTGGCTCAAGTGCCATATCCCCCGCATGCACCGCCCATTGCACGATCGCCTCCCACCTCATCCCGCCCAAGGGCAACTGCGCACTGCGTGCTGCCCGCGCGAATTGATCAATCGGCAGCAATTTGCCTGCACACCACGAA
>JAGWXQ010000086.1 GCA_018969805.1 Paenibacillaceae bacterium
CATACACAACATGGGAAACAACAACGCCGTAGATGCCTCTTCCCCGCGCTGGCGCACGGCGTTTGCCTGTCGATCGGACAATGTCCACACGTATTCCCCCAATGCATTGGCAAACGATTCCCCTCCGCGCTGGTAGTGCATCAGAAGGGTAGAGACAAACGCATGCACATCGCTCACCCCGCACCAGCGCGAAAAATGTTCGAGCGCACGAGGAAACGGCATGGATTGGGCAAAAAGTCCTGTCGCCTTCGCCGCGTATACGTACAAGAGCGCACCGTTTTTTGACGCACTCGCGCGCATCCATGCGACGTGCAGCGGATCGCCTGCGGCAAGCAATAAGCTGATTTTGTGCACAAACGCTGGAAGTGGTGCAACGAGACACTGCGCGCGCATCCGTGCCCGCCGGGTGACATCGAGCACCCATACACATGGCCATGCGCAGGCGAGCACCGCGCACGCCCCGATCAGCAAGACATCGCCGGTCATCGCGATCGTGCCCAACGCACACACGCCGATCAACCAGTACATCATGCCGTGCGCCACCCAGCCCAATGCCGCATCGGCATTGTCCGCGTCAAGCAGCTGGCACTGCCGCACGATCGCAGGGGCACGGGTGATGAGCAATCGCGACACCCCAAGCCGTACGAGCATGTTTTTGGCCCACGCCGGACACGGATGGTGTCGTTGCTTGATCGGACGGAGCGCAATCGGGGTCATGATGCGCGCAGCCCATATGCGTGCCAGGATGAGTACCCCGAGGCATCCCGCCATGACGACGCGTCCGACACCGTCATACAGCACGTCCATGTATGCGGGGGAGCCGAAGCGAAAGAGAGCGATGAGCACAAATGGCAAAATGCCGAGTATTTTCGCCTCAAACGCTTTGGCTGCGAGTGCGACGGCCATTTCTCGCTCCCGCGCCATATGTTCGCTCATGCTGCGCGACGTATGGCGCATGACGTGCACGATGTCCGCACCGGACCGGGAACAGCCCACAAACACATCGACCCAATCTGCCCAATGCGCAATAGGAATGTGTGCTTCATGCAATGCGCGCTCAATGGGCACGCCGTTGCGCACTTTGTGGTTGATTTGTTCGATTTGGACAACAAACGACGACCGTTTGCCCAACGAAAACGCACGCACGTCTTCTTCTGCGACACAAAACGCATTGTGGATCGATCGCCCTGCTTGCAAAGACATACAGAGCGACAGCAACAATTGTTCAAACTGCACGGCGTACCGTTGCTCCCGCTTCCGAATACGCGCTTGGTGCCACTGCCGCATCGACAGCAAACCAAGCACTGCACACGCACACACCCCGATGACGTGCTCGAAAAACAACCATCCGACCGCCCCCCAGAGCACACAGTACACGACGATCATCCGTGCATCTCCTCCCACTTCGCGGCGCGGTGCATCGGATTCCCGGTAGCGGTGATCGATGTCCCGTCCCATACGTACAGCGGATTGAGTACGTAACCCGACGCATCACCGCCGACCACTTCGCTGATGGCCGTCACTTTGCGCGCATGCTGTGTCGTCCGGGATACGTGCACGACGACGTGCAACGCCGAAGCGATGTGTTGTCGAATCGCCGTCAGTGGCAAGTCCGACGCGAGCAGCATCATCGTCTCCAAACGACGCAGCATATCAGGGATCGAATTCGCATGGCCCGTAGAGAGCGATCCTTCGTGTCCCGTATTCATCGCTTGCATCATGTCGAGTGCTTCCTCACCGCGCACTTCTCCAACGACGATGCGATCTGGACGCATCCGCAGCGCTGCACGAATGAGCTGACGCATCGTAAGCGCACCTTTGCCTTCCGTATTTGGCGGGCGCGTCTCCATGACGACGACGTTGGGCAGCTGCAGCTGCAGTTCGGCAGCATCTTCGATCGTAATGACGCGTTCCGTCTGTGGGATGCATTGCGCAAGCACGTTGAGCAGTGTCGTTTTCCCTGAACCCGTTCCACCAGATATAAACAGATTGAATTTTGCTTGCACAAGTTTTGCGAGCACGTGCGCCGCTTCTTGCGACACGGTACGATTGTGAATCAGCATATCCATCGTAAACGGTGTCGCAGGAAACTTGCGAATCGTCAACACCGGTCCACGCAAAGCAATCGGTGGAAATACCGCATGAACGCGCGACCCGTCCGGAAGGCGTGCATCGACGAGCGGATGCGCTTCATTGATCGTCCGATTGACTTTTGATACGATGCGCACGATCAGGTGTTCAAGCCGTTCTTGGCTTTCAAACGACGCTTTAAAACGGTGCAACAATCCCGCACGTTCAAAAAAAATATCGCTCGGTCCATTGACCATCACTTCCGTGACCGTATCGTCTGCAAGCAATGGCCCAATGACGTCGTATCCACGAAAATGATCGACCATATGCGTCACAACACGCACGCGCTCCGATGCCGTCCAGCCACACGTCCGTGCCACCGTGCTGACGATGCGCTCGATCGCATGCAAAAACGCCTCATCGGTATGCACCGCTGCAAAATCGATCTGCTGCGCGATGCGCTGTCGGACGTCTGCTACATGTGGATCCGTGAACAAATCCATCGTTTATGCACCTCTTCCACGAGCCCGTCGATCGCCCGACGAAAGCCGATATCGTCTTCTTCGGGACACTGTTTCCACTCTGGAACGTACGGCAATGCGACTTCTTGTCGTTGCTCCGATGGGTGCAAACATTTGTTGCGTACCGTCACGACGTGGACGTGCTCAGGTACGGGCCACTGCGTGCGCCAATGCGCCAGCCGTGCCGTACCGACGACACCCGCGGGGACGACGACGACGAGCACATCTGCTCGATGCCACACCGCTTGGGAAAATGCATTTGCCCGCGCACCGGCATCGACGACGACGACGCCATCGATGCACTCCGATGCTTCGTCAATCAAAAACGACGCTTCTTCTTTGTCCACAGACGCCCACTCCCGCCAAGACACGTGTGCATCAAAGCGATGCATCCGAACGTGCGAAACCCGCTCGTGCACACGCTGTTTGCGTACTTTGTACGCATACAGCCAATCGCTCACGTCGTGCACGACATCGACCGCTGTCCCACACGACACATCGACTTCTTCTGTCGAACAAAAAAACGATGGTGTCCCATAATGGACAAACTGCCTTGCGATATGCCCCGCGATCAAGCTCGTCCCCGCGCCGCCACATACGCCCCACACCGCGACAACAAACGATGCACGCCGCGGTGTGTGCTCCGTCGTCGTACACGCATGCAGCCATCGCTGCATGAGCTGCGGCATGGGCGTATACCGATCCACGGCATCCGCACGTTGGTGGTCCGACCATCGCAATACGGAACAAGGAACGTGCATGTCGTACGCATCCGTCGTCATGAGCAAATGCGCGCCCCATTGGGCAATCGCGGCACGTACGTCGTCCATATGCGTGCATATGCGGCACACAAACTGGGTGTTCCACATGCTCTTGCGGACAAACTGCTCGACCCGCGCGACAAACGCAGAGTCGTCATCCCACATCACGACTTTATAGCGCATGCGCGCTCCTCCTCACTCCATCGATGCAAAAAAAGACCGCAACACGCGTACGAGCCCGCGCAGCGCACGATGAACATGCGTGGGCACCTGCACGCTGCAATCCACTTCCGCAATGCACGCAACAGGACGCACAGGAAACAACGACAAAAAAGATGCCCTATAGCGGTGTGCCGGTACCCGATTTGCGACCCAAAACGGTGCAATCGGCATATGGTGCCAGCGATGCCAAGCACGGACGGACTCTTCGGTCGCAAGCTGGTGTGCATCTGGTGCGACGACGACGACGTGCGCCACGGTACATGCACGCAATGTGGCGACACACGGCCACGACTGTGCGACATCGAGCACGGTCCACGGCGCTCCACAATCGCGATGCGCATGCCCGTGCATCGACACGACGTTCGCCCCATCCGCGCGCAGTACGTCCGCGATGGCGTGTGCGATCACCGTCGCCCCTGCTCCTGGGAACAACTTGTGCACCGCGACGATGCGCGTCGTGCCATCCCACACGGGCGCACAATCGTGCACTTCTGCGAGCCGCTTGCGCACGTCACGCGCATCTGCGGGACGCTGTGCGCGATGCTCGGAGACCATCTCCAGCAACAACGTACGCATCTCGGTACGCATCGGTGGAAGTGCCGCAATCGTGCGCGATGCATCGAGCGCGTAATAACGCCCTGTCAACGCATACAAAAGCACACAGCCCAGTGCGTATACGTCAGTACGCGCATCCGTTTGGTGCATCGCGCGCTGCTCTGGTGCTGCAAACGCCAACGTACCGACGTGTACCGTATCGTGGAGCTGCCACGGCTTCACCGTACGGCAGATGCCAAAGTCCACAAGATGGATGCACCCCTGCGCATCGTAGAGCACGTGTGCGGGCTTGACGTCGCGATGCACGATGCCGATGCAGTGCAGTGCACTAAGCGCATCACTCAAAGCGTCTGCTAAGGCCACGACAGCAGCGACATCGAGGCACTGCTGCGCCACGATGTCCGAAAGCGAACGCCCATCGATCAGCGTCATCATAAGGCACGTCATCCCGGCATGGACACACACATCCACAAGCTTCGGAAACGCACGATGCGTGACACGGCGCATCATCGCCGCTTCGTGCATCGCCTCGTCGTGTCGGGCAATGCACTTGCACGCCCACACAGCATCGTGCACATCCGCGACGACGTACACCGCCCCCATCCCGCCCGATCCAAGCGGACGCACGATGCGGTACCGCCCCGCGATGACCGTACCACACGCCCACACACCGACCACCACCTTTATCAAACGAAAAAGCACACGCAGAGACGGCCGTCTCCATCGTGTGCTTCACGTACTGAGCATTATACCATATGAGTGATGGGTTGTGCAAGTGCGCCTGCATCATTTCTTTTCCAGCTTGCGGACGCGGATGGTTGCGACATCCATATTTGCGGCACCGCTCCAGTATGTTCTATATTCCAGCAAATTACTTGCATTTTCCACAGAAAAGCGCAATGTCACTTTCGTCCATTCGTTTGCTGCGCGCATATGTGTCGCGTGCACGCTCGTTGTGGCCAAAACGCGATTGTTTTGCGCGTCGTATACGTCCAAAGATGCCATGTTGCCTTGTGGTGACGGAGACCGCAAAAAGAAGTCCACTTCATACACGCCTATCGGGGTTTTCCGATACGGCCCGTACGTCATAAAGCCTGCTTGGGACAATCCTTTTACCGCAGACAACACATTGTGCGGACGGAAAAAATAGTTTTTTTGTTCCATGGACAACGGCGCTTTTCCTGCCTCGTACCCTTCGTGCACGCCTGCGCCCAATGCCAATACGTTGACGGAAATCGTCTCCGTGTTCATGAGATTGCCATCATGTTCCAAATCAATATAGCTACGCCAACCAAAAAAAAGGTCTTTTCCATCCCGGTTCCGCCACTCCTGAGTACTTAAAATATGTGAACGAAGCGACACCCAATGCGACAATATTTCATCACTTTTGTTCCGATCGATCGATCGAGTATCCATGAGGAAACTCGTCAGGATGTGAAACAGTCCCATATGATAACTTTCCTTAATTTTCGGGTACGTGTACCGCTGATTGCTTACGTCGTACGTGTAGCCACTCAAATCACGAATGCGATTCCAGCTGTTGATCGCCGATGCCACATCCCCACCTGCCAAATGGTACAACCCGTTCAATGCCAATTGGTCTAAATAAGGATCTTCTGAATAAGGAGTCCAATTTTTGCGATCCCCGCCCATAATGTTCCACCGAACAAACCCCGATCGTTCGCTTAATCCATTTGGAGCGGGTCTGTCATAGGCGTTGGACATATAGCGCGCCAACCAATTGTCATCGAACCAAAAATTGGTAAATGATATTGATGTGTTCATGCCATGTTTTCCCCTTCCATTGTGCTCAAAAAATGCATACCCGCCATCTGTCGTATCGATCTCTCCGTCTTGGTTCCAGTCAAAGAGCAAATGACAATTCGCATCCCTTGCTGTGAAAAACTTACTACCATCTGCCGAAAATACCAGTTTATTTTTGTCAAACGGATGTTTTTCTGTTGCACATTTTTCGTAAAAATTCCACTCATATTTCACGGGATTTGCGCGCGCCCACATTCCATTCTCACTATAAATATAGCGCACCGCATCGTCCCCGTTTGGATAATGCTTTCCATAACGAAACGGTGGACTGACAAACGCATCCGATTGCGCATGTGCCGTCACCGATTGCGTGATCGATCGTTCCTCCATGCTTTGTGGACCGGTCATCAGCGCACACAGTGCGCACACAGACAAAAAGGCAACACGGAGTGGGCGGTGTTTTGCGTTCGACATGTGCATCATCTCCTTTTTTTGCATCCGCATTGCACCATCAAACTGTTTTGCAAAAACGCCATCTGCGATCGAACGAAAGCCAACCCACTGGATCGCTGTTTCCATAGGGGATGCCGCATCTGCTGCAACGACACACCCAGACACCACGTGCTCTGCGTGGCACTCCTCTAGTTTACCATATTTATTTTATATAGTACATACTATTTTGCGCGCGCCAATGCATCACCAGCAATGTTTTTTTTGCAAATTTGAACGTTTACTTTTCTAAAAATATGGTTTTGCTACGTTTAATTCCAATGAAAAATATGTATCCACAGGGCTGTATGCGCCAAGGAAACAACAGGCGTTTTTGTGAAACGGACCACTGTATTGAAATACGGATGAGTCCCATCCGTATTTCAATACAGCCGGCTTTTTGCATGGCGCCCGCACATAAACCCGTGTCTCTCAATAGAGATACACGGGTTTCACACACAGC
>JAGWXQ010000087.1 GCA_018969805.1 Paenibacillaceae bacterium
GATGCGCGCGATGCGTACGTGTATGCTTCTCTTTTGGATGGGCGGTGGATGCAGACGCTCGTCGTCGGTGTCCACAAATGATGCAGTCCGGTTGATAAAGATCTACTGTTTTTTTGGGGGTGGGACAGCGGTGGCGTGGAAAAAAATAGGCATCGTCGGGCTCGGCACGATGGGACAAGCAATCGCAGAAATGCTTGCAAAAAAGCAGTACACCGTCTTTGTCCAAGATGCGACACCGGAGCTGATGGAGCAAGCGATCAAGGCGATCGATGGGCAGCTGGAGAAGCAAGTGTCGCGCTGGGCATTGACCGGAGCAGAGAAAAAGACGATTTTGACGCACATTCAGTGTGTGTCGTCGTTGGACGATTTTGCGCAATGCGATATGGTCATTGAGACGATTACTGAAGATGCGCAGGCAAAACATGCGTTGTTTGCGCGTTTGGGGCACGTGTGTCCGGAGCACGTCGTCCTTGCGACAAACACATCGACGTTGTCGGTGACGGAGTGTGCCCGCGTCACGATGCATGCGCAGCGCGTCATTGGGACGCACTTTATTTTCCCGGTCACGACAGTAGAGATGGTCGAAATTATTCGTGGTTTACAAACAGATCAGACGACGACGGACGCAGTGCGTGCGTTTGTCGAGCAAGGGTTGGAGATGAAAGCGATACCCGTGTATGAATCGCCTGGTTTTGTGACGACGAGGCTTATTTGTACGTTGATCAACGAAGCGCTGCACGTGTATACCGAAGGGGTGGCGCATCCGCGCGACATCGACGACGCGATGCGCATTGGGTATGGATTTCGGCATGGACCGTTGGAGATGGCCGATCGGTGTGGTTTGGATGCGGTGCTGGCGGCGCTCGAAGGAATGTTTCGGGAGTATGGGGACCTCAAGTATCGTCCGGCGGTGTTGTTGCGCAAAATGGTGCGTGCGCATCAGCTGGGGGTAAAAACGGGGCAAGGGTTTTTTCGGTACGACGACGATGGGGACCGCATCCGCTAAATTTCGATCGTCTGGATGTCTGTGTTTTGAATAATGCGGGGCCGAAATGAGGTGTACGAAGATGAACGTATTGGTACTCAATGCTGGAAGCTCGTCGGTCAAATGTCAGCTGTATGCGATGGAAGGTGATGTCCGTGTGCTGGCGCGGTGCCGTGTTGAGCGCATCGGGTCGGATACGGCGCTGTTTGTGGTTGAGACACCGCAGGAAGAGCGCACGCGTGTCTTAGAAGTGCTTGACCATACGTCTGCGGTGCGGCACGTGTTGCATGCGCTGGCCGGTGTGCTCCAGGACGGAGCGCGCATTGATGCGGTCGGGCATCGGGTCGTGCATGGAGGAGAGCTGTTTTCGGAGTCGGTGCGCATTACGGATGCGGTCATTGTACAAATCAAGAAGCTGTACGACCTTGCTCCATTGCACAATCCCGCCCATGTGAGTGGCATACGCGCTATTGAGGCAAATTTGCCAGATGTGCCCCAAGTGGCGGTATTTGACACTGCATTTCATCATACGCTGCCGGAGCATGCGTATCGGTACGCGATCCCGTCGGTGCTGTATTATCGGCACAAAGTGCGCAAATATGGGTTTCATGGCATATCGCATATGTACGTAAGCAGGCGCATTGCGGCACTGCTCGGCCGTGCGGAGGAACGCGTGCGCATCGTGTCGTGTCATTTGGGCAATGGCGCTAGTGTCGCTGCGATTGCTGGAGGACGGTCGATCGATACGTCGATGGGGATGACCCCATTAGAAGGGCTTATGATGGGCACGCGCAGTGGCGACATTGATGCGGCGATTGTTCCGTTTGTGATGGCAAAAGAAGAGCTGTCTGCAAGCGAAGTGCAGTCCATGCTCAACAAACACAGCGGTTTATTGGCGGTGAGCGGTGTTTCAGGGGATATGCGAGAAATTGTCGCTCGGCGGGACAGCGGCGATGCGGCTGCGGTGCTCGCTTTTGAGATGTTTGTGTATCGGCTGCGCAAGTACATCGGGGCGTATGCGGTTGCGATGGACGGTGTCGATGCGATCGTATTTACAGCGGGCATCGGGGAGCACGCCCATGCGGTGCGGGCTGCGGTGTGTGCGCGCATGACTGTGCTCGGTGTCCAATTGGACGAACACGCAAATACGCAGACGACACCGTTGGAGCGGTGCATATCGACACCACAATCGCGCGTCGCCGTATGGGTCGTCCCGACCAATGAAGAGCGTGTCATTGCAGACGAGACGTACGCGCTCGTGCGGGAGGGGTGCTAATGGACGCGATCAAAGGCATCGTCGGGGCACTGCAGCAAGGGGGCGTATTCGTCCCGGGCTTGTTGCTCCAATTGTATGCACGACTTGGGCTGCTTGAAAACGAAGTGATGGTCATCGTGCACTTGTTGTACGCGCGCGATGGGGAACGCATGGATTTACCGACACCGCAGTGGCTTGCAACGCGCATGTCGATACCGGAATCACGGGTGCTCGCATCGATTGAGCGCCTCGTACGGGAAGGGTTTTTGAGCATCGAAATGGTCGATGACGGGGGTGTCGTCGGAGAGCGGTACGACTTTGGTGCACTGTATACGAAGCTGGCACAAATGTCGATCAGTACGCCACAAGATGTGGCACCGCCGCGAGAGCCGACGTCTCAGCGCAGACGCAATATTTTTACGTTGTTTGAAAGCGAGTTTGCCCGGCCACTTTCACCTCTGGAGTACGATATGATTATTGGGTGGATCGATCGCGACGGGTGCTCGGATTCGCTCATTATGGCTGCACTCAAAGAAGCCGTGTTTTCTGGAAAGCTCAGTTTCCGCCACGTCGATCGCATTTTAAACGACTGGATCCGTCAAGGAATTACCCCCGAGACGTAGTTCCATAAGACGATACGTACACAAGCTCTCCAGTGCCTCGACGTGCCGCTTGCAGGCATCGATCGTCTTGCCCCATGCGTACAGCCCGTGCCCGCGCAGCAAAATGCCCGGGACACGGTCATCGATAACCGATGGCAGACGGTGTGCGATCTCGCGGACGTCGGCATCGTTTGGTGTAATCGGGAGACGGACGCACGCGTGGGGATCCCATATCCCGAGTGCCTTGATCATTTCGTACGCGGCAAACGTCGTACATCCGTGTGGGGCATCGTACAGCGACACCATCGTCGTCGCAGCCGTATGGATGTGCGCCACTGCGTTGCTGTCTGTACACGCGTAGATCGCTTCATGGATCGCAGTCTCTGCGGACGGCGTGTGTGTCGTGCCGATCGGCATCCCGTCCCGTACGATCAAGAAATCTGACGCGGTGCGCACGGTTTTGTCTTTTCCGCTCGTGCTGATCATCATCGTCGGTGGATCAGACGACAGGCGCATCGAGACGTTTCCGCTCGTACCAGGAAACCATCCACGCGTACCAAACGTATGCTTGATGGCGTGCAATGCTTCATAGGCGGCAAATACCGCATCAAAATCGATCATGATCGCCCTCCCAGTCGGTGCAGCGTGAATGCATCGCGTGTGCGCGCGTCGTGCACGAGTGTGTCCATGATGTCATAAAACGTCTCGTACGCAATGCACGGTACACCGTGTGCGAGGCAATGGCGGTACAAATGCGCACGCGCAAAGACGATGTCCGCTTGCTTGGCGGCATTGTAGTCGGTAATGCTGTCCCCGATGACGATCGTCGTGTGCGCAAATGGGACGTGGCGCATGACGGTCGTTTTGCACATGCCGCAGTCATCGGTACATGCATCGCCACACGGATGGGGCCATGTAATCGTGATCGTCGGCGGATCAAATGACGCGCTGTTGCAATACACGCCTGCAAAGTACGACGGCGGGATGTGGGCGAGTATCGGACGAATAAAAAAATCGATGCCTCCGCTGACGACATAAAACGGCACACCGCATGCATGGGCGTGCGTGAGCAGTCCGAGCACACCGGGACGCAGCGTCGCTTTGTCCATGACCGTACGCACGATGTCTTCCCGCAATGCGCTTGGGATGAGCGAAAACAACGATCCGACACCATCGCGAATGGAACGCGTTCCGCGCATCATGTCCTCGACGATCGATCGCCAATTCGGGGGATTGTAGTGTTCCATAATCATCAAGATGTTGTCGGTCACCGTCATCGTACCATCGAAATCACAAAAGATGCGTACGCTCATGTACGTGTGCCCCAACGTGCGAGTGCCGCTTGGAGGTGTTCGTATGGTGCGTCATGCAGTGGGATGCCGGCCACTGTGGCATCGATCGCTTGTCGAAACGCTTGCGCGCCCGCTGTCGTACCGTTTGGATGGCCGTGAATGCCTCCGCCGGCGTTGATCACGATGTCGCCCCCAAAGTCTTTGAGCAACGCAGGCACAAGTCCGGGATGTATGCCCGCAGAAGGTACGGGGAACACGGGGCGATGGACGGAAGGAGTCGTCAGCTCGTGCGCGATCGACACCGTTTGGGATCGGGGCATCGTCACGGATCCGTACGGCGATGGAAACAGCACAAGGTCCGCTCCTGCGATGCGCAGCAGCTTGCCGAGCAATAAGGCAGGAGAAATGCCCGTTTGGGTACTGGAGACGATCGCCCCCGAGCACGCCGGATGGGCGACGAGCGGCACGGTAATCGATCGATCGGATGCCAATTCACATAACGCGTCCAGTCCATAAGCAAATACGTTAAATAAAAGAGCAGATGCGCCCGCTGCGATGGCGCGCCGTGCGTTTGTCGCAAGCAAAGACGTTTTTCCCGTTAAGTTTGCTGCGTACAGGACGGTATGGCCGTGGTGGCGCATCATGTCTTCGCACACGGTCTGACATGCTGCGACGCGTTTTTCTAAAGGAGTGAGCGGATTTTCAAACAAAATCTCATCGTCTTTAATCAGATCGACGCCTCCGTACGCTTGCTGCGCAAATTGCTCGCGCAGTTCTTGCAAATCGTAGCCGACGACCGATTTAAAAATGCTCATGAGCAGCGGACGGCCGTGCACGCCCGTCCGATCGCGGATGCCGTGGATGCCGTATTTGGCACCAGGGCATTGCTTTAAAAACGCATCCGACAGTGTGATGTCGAGCAGGCGAATGTTCCCATCAAGCGACAGTTTGCCAAACACGGTCACGAGCAACGCGGGAATGTCGGCACTGAAATTGATGGTCGGATACCCGATCGACACGCGTGCACCGCGTGCGTTTGGAATGGCGTACTCTGTCTCATCTAAGGGAGCGATGTCGAGCACGACACCCAAATGTTTTTCCATCTCGCTTTTGCGCGTCGCAGACAGCTCTGTCCACGTACCGACGGTCATTCCGTGGGCGATTGCAGTCGCTTTTTTCAAAAAGTCTGCCCGTTCGTCCCATATCGCGTAGTGTGCAATGCACATCGTCATGGTGTACCTCCGATTTCTGCCTCCATCTCTTGCCCCCGCGCGATCGCCGCATCGACGGCGCGATCGATCAGCCCCCCTAGAGGTGCCAATACCGCCAGTGCCGCTGCCGTCGTGCCGTTGGGCGAGGTGACTGCTGTACGCAAATGTTTTGGCTGTGCGCCTTCTAAGACGCGTTGGGCGGCTCCTGCGGCCGTATGGGCGACGAGTGCGTGTGCGTCAGGGATGCCGAGCCGCTCTGCGGCGGCGATGAGTGCTTCCATCATCGCGTACACGTACGCTGGACCCGATCCACTGATCGCCGTTACGGCGTGCATGTGCGTTTCTTGTACTTCGATCGCAAACCCCAGTGTATCAAAGAGCGTGCGGACCATGGGCGGGACGTGCGCACGGGCACACCAAGCGGTCACCCCCTTGCGCAACGCACACGACGTATTGGGCATGGCGCGCACGATCGGTTGCCCATCAGGGACGTACGAGGCGATCGACGCAATCGACACCCCCGCTGCGACGCTGATGACGACGGTGTGGGGACGGATGTGCGGAGCGAGAAAGCGCAGCGCTTCGGGCACGTGGTGGGGCTTGCACGCCACAATAACCGCAGCACAGACACCGAGCGCGTGGATGCGCGATGCGTCGTCCATGCAGGGCGTGATCGGTGTTTTCGATGCGACCGCACGCAAACGGGCGTTGTCGCCCGCGTTGTACGCAGAAATCGTATAATGGTGCTTCAGTCCATGGATCAACGCTTCGCCCATGGCTCCGACACCGACAATCGTAATCGGAATCATTGTGCACTCCCTCGAATGTGTCCGTTGCCGTGGACGACGTATTTGGTCGATGTGAGTGCAGGCAGACCCATCGGGCCTCGTGCGTGCAACTTTTGCGTACTGATGCCGATTTCTGCTCCGAAGCCAAATTCGAATCCGTCGGTAAAGCGCGTAGACGCGTTGTGGTACACGGCGGCCGCATCGACTGTGGCGAGAAACGTTTCTGCTGATGCGGCATCGTTGGTGACGATGCACTCGGAATGTTTTGTGCCGTACGTGTGGATATGTTCCAGTGCTTCATCGACATCGCGGACGATGCGGACGTTAAGAGACAAGTCGTTGTATTCGGTACGGTAGTGCTGTTCGGTGACGGGTGTCCCGATGTCGATGCGCGCACGCACGTGGTCATCCGTGTACAACGTGACGCCATGGGCGACAAGTGCTTCAAGCAGCGGCTGCATTTGTGCGTACCGCTCGTGAATGAGCAGCGTTTCCATTGCGTTGCATACGGATGGACGTTGTACTTTGGCGTTGATCGCGATCGCCTGTGCCATATCGGGATCGGCAGCAGCATCGAT
>JAGWXQ010000088.1 GCA_018969805.1 Paenibacillaceae bacterium
CGCAGACAAACGACCATTTTTCGCATAAATGACTTTCCGTTTGTCTACAGACCGATACGCCAAATCAAGTCCCAGCTCATCGTTCATGAGTGACAACACGTGCCGATCCCATCCATACACGGCATGCGCACCATAATTCAAGGTGAACCCGGATTTCTCATACGTAAACGCCCGCCCGCCCAATTGTGGACTGCGCTCAAACAATACGCCCGTAATGCCTTCATGTTGTGCCAAATATGCTCCAGCCGTCAAGCCTGCCAATCCCCCACCAATAATGGCTACCCGCATGACCGCTTCCCCCTTGGATCCTATTGCGATCACCATACCATGCACAGGGCACCCATTTCAAATACGAAAAAAAGTGCTGCGCACACAAGCCGAGGGAGCGATGCCCGCTCGGTGTTGCACTGCACTGTAATGATGGCCTGTTTCTCGCAATACGCCCAATCAATTACTGCGATCGCGCGATACGGAATCCAAGGAAGTTGTATCGTTCAGATGGGCCTCTTCTTTCTCCATCAACTACGCGTACTGTAACATCTCGTACACTTCCACCCCGAGAAAAACCAACGAAATTTTTTACTTTTGTACCCTCTACACCCAATACCCATTCTTCCACATTACCACTCATATCATACAAACCAAGCACGTTCGGTTGCAACTGCTTCACTGGCTTGGGCATGTTCTGATCCGATTGACGCGAAAAAATGAAAAAGGACGACTTTTTTGCATCGGGCTTTGCATCATATATCCATGCGAACTTCATTGTTTGTAGTCGATTATCTGCGTCAAACATCGCCCCTGATGCATAATGTGGTGGTGTCCAAAACAACCCGTTCAAATGTAATCTTTCTTGAGCAAGTTTTCCGTTTAATGGTCGTTGCGCTCCAATCCAGCGCGCCGCCATTTCCCACTCAGATACTGTCGGCAAACGATACCCATTTGCGTTTTTACAAAAATAAACGTCAGATAGCAAATTCTTTCTTAATGACCATGCATCCCGCAACACCTCATTTTCTCGCGTACAATACACCGGTTTAAAAGTATGGTTTTCTGACAGAGCATTTAACCAAACGAACACAGAAAACAACGATACGTTTGTAACAGGAATGATTCGTGTCTTGCTTGTTGGCACAGCACCCATCTCTTCAGATCCTGCACTCCCGGAATTCAGAAAATTATAACCCTTCGTTTTCTTCGCCCATCGCAGCACAGTGTACCACAACTCATAGGTCACTTCCGTTTCTCCAAGGAAAAACCCCCCCGCGACAGACTGCGGTGTATTTTCAATGGTGATTGGAACTGTATACGATTTACGTGCACCTACACGCACCATTTTAGGCACTTGCGCACGCCAGGCGCTCTGTTGTCCCTTTTTTTCCGCCTTTTGTTCTACCGGGAATTGCAGTGTTGCACTCGTCTTCCCCTGTACAACGTACCCGCCGAGCGATGCAATGGCAAAAAAAAACACCATCGTACGTACCATATACGTCACGCGCTTCCTCACCATCGCCGTGCGCTCCTCTCATGAAGCGTATCCCATCATGTGCCTGAACGTCCGTCTACGAAAACACATATAGAACACACCGCCAACAAAATACTATTTTTTATTGACTCGTCAGCCAATAAAAGCAACACGTGTTCATAATGTGTACACAATCATCATGATACACGATTACAATCGTTGTGTCAACTCTTTCTTCCAATCGCTTTGTGCACCGATGTATTGCAACATATTGTACTTATCGGGGGTATGTACACAAATCATTGCACGTACGGCAATCATGCTTCTAAAAAAACAGTGCATGATCAAAAAATGCCCCTCGCGTGTCCGCAAAGGGGGTATTGTTCATATTGTGGCTCACGTAGGCAAATACATCGCATCCGGAGTTCAATACATCTCACAAAACTGCCTATTTCGTTGCCACATCCCAACGTGTACCCCGAATACGCGCACTAAGCACTTTCTGTTGCACTGCTGCGTCTGCCATACGTCAGACGACGCCACACCCATTCGAGTGGTCCCATAGCATATCGACGCAGCCACCAGCGGCTATAAAGCACTTGGAAGGTAAAAAACACGGCAGCGATCCCTACCAATCCGAAAAAGGGCACGTCACCAAACAAACCAAGTCCGTACGGGTAAAAAATAAATCCACAAAACACACCCTGCAACACGTAATTGGTGAGTGCCATGCGTCCTGCATACCGCATCGTGCGCACGATGCGCCCAAACGCTGACGACTGCATCAATGACAACAACACGAGTGCGTAAAAGACCGCTACACCGATATCTGCAAAAAAACTCGTCAGCAGATACACTCCTACATCAACGGAGCGCTCGTTGAGTACTGTCATTGCATGACCAAATTGTTCTTTAACAACGGTCAACGCTCCCCCAATGATCGCGCTGCAATACAAACACACTGTGCGCAAAGAACGATCGGTGTGCAATCGCATCCACAGACCACTGCGAAACAATACTGCACCGAAAAGAAACAACGGCAAGAAAATAAACGGACCGTCAAACACATTCAACATACTCAGCTGTTGCCAATCCTCAAAATTTTGTTTTAAAATACTCACGTATGCACCCGTTTCATACGCACGCGTAGCATGCTCAAGCTGCTGCATCATTCGCACGTATTCATCCTGACCGCCTGAGGATGCAAGGAAAAACGATCCCATCGCCAACAGCACAAACAGTGCGATTGCCCAACACATCATCGTACGCACGGATCGCCGTGCAAACACAATGAGCAACATTCCGCTCAGCGCGTACACGATCAAAATATCGCCCCACCACACAAAAAACGCATGAACGATGCCAAAAAAAAGCAAAACGGCCATCCTACGAAACGCAAACCATTTCGGTCGGCGCACCCGATCTACCGCACGATCGATCAACAGCATAAATCCATAACCAAAAAGCAACGAAAACAGCGTATAAAATTTCCCTTGTACGAACCACTGAACGAGCAGCTGTGTTCCCGTATCAAGTCCAGTGTCCCAAAGATGACCGCCCAAATACTGGACGTACGCATATGGCGAAGGAAAAAATATGATATTTGCCGTCAAAATACCCCACAGCGCAAATCCACGGATGACATCAAGCGACACGATGCGCTGATCCAAAGGGGTTGGTACAAACGATGGATATTTTTTGTCCATAGAAACACCCTCTCTTTGTATAAAAAAAGTGCCGCACCGATCACTGTGCGCGCACGACACTGCCGATATCCATACAATCACGCACCTTGAACAAGCGACATGATTTCGGAACGCGCATAGGCATCCGAAACGTACGTGCCCCGAGCTGCCGTCGTCACTGTCCGCGATCCAGGCTTGCGCACACCGCGTGCACACATGCACATGTGCTCCGCTTCGACGATGACATACACCCCGTGCGGGTGCAGTACGTCTACGATCGTATCGGCAATTTCTTTCGTCAATCGCTCCTGAACTTGCAGCTTGCGAGAAAAAGCCTCGACAAGACGCGCAAACTTACTCAGTCCCGCGATCCGCCCGCTCGGCACGTATGCAATGTGGACGCGCCCAAAAAAAGGTGCCATATGATGCTCACATTGCGAATAAAACACAATGTCTTTTACGAGCACGAGCTCTTCGTGCTGCTCGTCGAACGTGACACCAAGTACTTCGCGTGGATCGACGGAATATCCTGAAAAAATTTCCTCATACATTTTTCGCACACGCTTCGGCGTATCCCGCAACCCCTCGCGCATCGGATCCTCACCAATCAATCGAAGCAACTCTCGAATGTGGTGCTCGATTTGCTCTCTCGTCTGCCCCGACTGCTCCGTGCGTTTGACACTGTGTAGCAAATCAATCGATTTTTTTTCGATCATGCCGTCGCGCCCCTCTCCGTAGCATGTCCCACTCATAAGCATCATACCACGAACCGACACAGAACGACAAATGCAAAGACGTCCATCATGGAAATCGATCGCGATCTTGTGCACGTCGTATCGCCTCTCGCACGACGTGATCGTGTTCTGTAGCCGCACAATCGTCCAGAACCGCACGCGCACGCGCGTCGTCCATCCGTCCGAGAGCCCACGCTGCCGTTTCCCGCATAAACGGGCGCGTATCGTGCATGAGCACGTGTGCGATCGCATCAATGCACTCATTGGCGCGCGCATTTCCAAGCGCGATAAGCGCATTGCGCATGAGCACGGCAGCACCGCGCCACGCCGCTGCCCCAAACTGCGCTTTTGCTTCCCGATTCGTCATCCCAAACAGCGACAACAACGGTGGACGAACGCGATGCACATCGGGCACAAACTCCTCATGATGCACCGCATGCACCCCAGCGTTGTGCGGACAGACGACTTGGCACGTGTCACACCCGTACAACCGCGCACCGATTTTGCGCTTCATCGGATCGGGGACGACCCCTTTGACTTGTGTCGCTGCAGAAATGCACCGCGATCCATCGAGCTGCCGATCACCAAGCAACGCATCCGTCGGACATGCATCGATACAGAGCGTACACGATCCACACGCTTCTTCCAAAGGGACGTCAGGGGGAAAAGGAATATCCGTGATCAACTCCCCGATGTACACCCACGAACCCCAATCCGGAGTAATCGCCATCGCATTTTTCCCAATCCATGCGACACCAGCACGCTGCGCCACAGCGCGATCGATCAGCGCGCCTGTATCGACGACCGAGACAACATGGGCATCGGACTGCTCTTCCAAAATGACCATGCGCAATGCGTCGAGCCGCGCACGCAACACATCGTGGTAGTCTTCCCCCCACGCCGAGCGGGCAATGTCCCCGCGCCGATCTCCAGGGATGGACCGTATGCGCGAAGGCACACGCGAAGGATACGCCATCGCCACACTAACAAAACTGCGCGGCTGCGCATCCGGTACAAACGACCGCCGCGCATCGATGCGGTCTTCAACATCGTGATGCTCAAACGGGGTCTCATATCCCCGCGCACGACGCGCAAGCAGGATATCGCGCAATGCATCAAATGGCTCTGTACGCGCAAATCCTACCCGATCAAAACCGAGTTTCCTTGCGCGTGCACGTACGCGCTCCCGTACATTGTGCCAATACCGTTCGTCGTGTCCCATCTACAGCGCATTCCATTTTGTCCGCGCCATCAGCCACCGATCGTAGTATCGGAGCACACAGACATCATCAAATGGCGGGGCATTTTGCGCAATACGGCTCATAAGATGCGTCAACCCCAGCTTCACTTTGTGATCGACTTCCCGCGAATATTGATACAACTTGCGGTGCGCATAGTAATCTTCTTGGTCGATGACGTAGTATGAGCCGTCTGGATACTTTATCACATCATAATCATAATCGATGTACGTAATCGTTTGGTCGTAGCGCATAAACGGAGACGCGACATTGCAATAATAGCGCACTCCATTTTTCTCAATCAATGCAACAATATTGTACCACATTTTTGGAATAAAAAACGTCACAGATGGCGTGCGGTTTGTCCAGTACGTCTGCCCTTCTTTTTGTTTGGGTTGCCTCCCACCGGCATGTACGACGACGCACATCTGTTGCTCGACGTGTGTGTGCAGCATGTACTGCTTTGGCAACACCCAATTGTCTGACCATACGCGATGCACGCTTCCATCGTGTTTAAAGCTCTTAATATCGACGACATCCCGTTCGGTGTCTTTATACGGCATCCCACGTCCCCCCTTATTGCCCATCGTAGTGCGCGTTGCACGCGTTGCCCCGTCTATCCGAAATCGCTGTACGCTGTTCCTCATCAAAAGAAACGAGGGCACCACGCCATACGTCGATCGGTATTGACCAGTTGGAAATCGTGTCCGATCCAGCGCCCTGTCCTACAGTTTTTATCGGTACGCAGTGTCGCTTTCTCAATAATTTTTCGAACACCATGTCCTACCCATCTGTGATCGAACACATGGATACCGCGCGTGGCATTGAACGTGGTCCAAAAACCGCTCTTGCGCAACGGCTGGATATGTTCCCGTACAGACGCGTCCGACGGGGTGTGCATGAACCGCATCCGATGTTTCCCACTTAAGCGAGCCATATCTTTGATTATACATCATCGTCCAAGCGTATTCATATCATTTTATCGCACTTCTGAAAAAAAATTGACGTTCGTCATTTGTTCATTTTACATTGGCTGAATATACGAAGCGTTGTGCCTCATGTTGCCAAACGGGACGCACTCGGGCATAATACAGGATGTTGGTCCCGTATGCACCAGAAGGAGGCGCACAACTTATGGCTTGGACTTTGCCCGCACTGCCGTATGCGCTCGACGCGCTCGAGCCGCACATCGATGCCCGCACGATGGACATCCATCATTCCAAGCACCACCAGACGTACGTCACAAATTTGAACAACGCGATTGCATCATCGCCACAGCACGCAGACGTGCCCATCGAACAATTGCTGCGCGATGTGGATGCGTTGCCAGAATCGATCCGTACCGCCGTGCGCAACAACGGTGGTGGACATGCGAACCACACGCTGTTTTGGCAGTCGTTGGACCCCAAAGGGGGCGGGGCACCTACGGGTACGTTGGGTGACGCATTGAACAGTACGTTTGGCAGCTTCGCACATGCAAAAGAAGCGCTCACAAAAGCAGCGCTCGCACGGTTTGGCTCTGGATGGGCGTGGCTGATCGTCAATAAACACGGTGTG
>JAGWXQ010000089.1 GCA_018969805.1 Paenibacillaceae bacterium
AGTGGCAACCCAAACCGCAAATCCGGCTTGTCCGATCCGTACGTGCCGACTGCTTCCGCATACGTCAACTTCCGAAACGGTGTTGGCAATGCAACACCCGCACATTCGGAAAACAACCTCACGATCAACGTCTCAATCCACGACATTAGACGTTCTTGCGGAACAAACGACGTCTCAATATCGATTTGGGTAAACTCAGGCTGGCGATCCGCACGCAAATCCTCGTCGCGAAAACAACGCGCGATTTGGTAATATTTTTCGAGCCCACCCACCATAAGCAGCTGCTTGTACAATTGTGGCGACTGCGGCAATGCAAAAAAAGATCCCGTCTGGACACGCGAAGGAACGAGGTAGTCGCGCGCTCCTTCAGGCGTACTTTTCGTCAAAATGGGTGTCTCTATTTCCAAAAAACCATGTGCATCCAACGTTTCACGGCATATGCGCGCTGCCTGCGCACGCATCATCAACGTACGCTGCATTTCTGGTCTACGCAAATCAATATATCGATGTTTGAGACGCAGTGCTTCATCGACTTCGATAAAGTCTTCGACAAAAAACGGTGGTGTCTTCGCTGTACTCAGCACGTCGATGTGCTGTGCACGCACTTCGATATCCCCCGTGTCAATGTGCGGATTGACCGTCTCTGCATCCCGCAAAACGACCGTTCCTTCGACCGCAATGACGTATTCATTGCGAATACGCTCCGCGAGGTGGAGCGCGTGTGCACCAATGACTTCCGAAAACACCACTTGCACAATCCCACTGCGGTCCCGAACATCAACAAATACGACCCCACCCAAATCACGGCGTCGTTGTACCCAACCGTTGAGTACGACAGTCTGGCCTACATGTTGTGGACGCAACACGCCACAATCGATCGTTTTCCATTTCATCATCCGTTTACTCCTCGCTTGCGTGCAGCATCGTAATCAGTTGCTCTTGTGGAACGATTTGCTGGCGTTCGGTCGCCAAATGCTTGAGCACGACGGTGTGTGCCGCCACTTCGTCATCACCGACGATGACCGCGTACCGCGCCTGCGCACGGACAGCAAATTTTAATTGCGCTTTGGGCTTTCTGTGCAACGCATCAAACGTGACGGCCAATCCTGCGCGGCGGCATGAGGAGAGCATCGGAACGATCGCCTCCACTGCCGCATCGCCCATCGCCACAAAACACGCGTCCAACATCGGACGTTCCCCGACGCACTGCGCATCGAGCACGCGTGCAAGCCGCTCAATGCCAAAAGCAAGCCCGACTGCCGGCGTGTGTGGCCCCCCCAAGTGTGCCACAAGATCGTCATATCTTCCCCCGCCACCGATCGCGTGAATCGAACCAAACGTATCTACCGGCACGCTCCATTCAAACGCGGTGTGCGTATAATAATCTAGCCCCCGTACGAGCCGTCGATTGTGCACAAAGGCGATACCCATCGCTGCCACGTGCCTGCATACCGCTTCAAAATGTGCGATGCTCTCCGCTCCCAAATCGTCCATGAGCACCGGTACGTCTTGCAAGAGAGCGGCATCTTTTTTGCAATCCAGTATGCGCAACGGATTGCGCCCCAGCCGCGCACGACAATCACTGCACAATTGGTCGGCAATCGGTGCCACATGCGCACGCAACCGCTGTGCATAGCGGCCACGTTCCGCAGCTGTGCCGACGGTATTGATTTCCAACGCCGCATGCGCTATGCCCAGCTGCGTCAATACGTCATGACCCAATGCAATTGTCTCGGCATCAAGCAACGGCGACGCACTTCCAAACGCCTCAATGCCCCACTGATGAAACTGCCGATACCGCCCCGACTGGGGTTGTTCGTATCGAAACATCGGTCCTACATAGTACAACCGCTGCACATCCGCCGCAGCGTACAGCTTGTGCTCGACAACGGCACGCACGACACCCGCTGTCCCTTCTGGCCGCAGCGTCATGCTGCGCTGCGCTTTATCGTAAAACGTAAACATTTCTTTGTCTACGACGTCCGTTGCCTGCCCGACACCCCGAACGAACAAGTCCGTCGCTTCAAATATCGGTGTGCGCAGCTCTTGATAATCGTATCGCTGACACGCACGACGCACGACACGCTCAATCGTGTGCCATCGATTGATGTGCGTTGGCAAAATATCCGCCGTACCTTTGGGTTTTTGCAACATGCACGTTCCCTCTTTTTCTTATGCACGTGCGCGTTCTGGTCGCAACACGGTTGCACCACGCGCATACACGTGGACGATTTGTTGGAGCGATCGGTCGGTGTTGACGAGCAACATCAAGCGAACGCACATCGGCAGCGCACCCGGAACGGGAATTTCCTGCGCACAAAGCACTGCCACGTGCTCCCATCCCGGAATATCGCGCACCGCACGCGCAGGAAACGTGGCGTTGATGTCGTCTGTGACCGTAATCCACAAGCACGTCACATGTTCTGGCGTGAGTTCGTTTGCTCTTACAATTTCTAATAGTAAATCCAAAGTTGCTTCTAAAATTTCCTCGGTATTGTTGTGCGTCACTGTCGTCGCCCCACGAATGCCTCGCGTCGTCATGCGGTTTGTCCCCCCTGCAACTCATGCAAACAACGCACGACGATGTGCATCGGCACATTGCGTACGATCGTGACACTTCCAATGCGGACAGGCAATACAAACACCGCATTTCCGTTGTGGAATTTTTTGTCCCGCTGCATCGCTTCGATCACGTCGTTTGTGGCGACATCGACTGGCAACGTCGTCGGCAAGTGCGCTGCACGAAGAACCTCTTCCGTCCGGGTCACGACATCCCATGCGCACAAGCCCATGGCATGCGCAATGCGGGCACTCCCGCACATCCCGATGGAAATCGCTTCCCCGTGCGTCCACCGCACATACTGCGACACCGCTTCCAGTGCATGCCCAATCGTATGCCCAAGATTGAGCACCGCACGATTCCCTTGCTCACGCTCGTCTGCGCTGACAATGCCCGCTTTGATCGCCATTCCCCGATGCAGTGCCTTCGCCATATGTTCTCGATGACACGCCCGAAGTGCATCCATATGGGCGATACACCATTCCACAAATGATGCATCCGCAATAAGCCCATGTTTGATCACTTCTGCAAGCCCACTGCGCACTTCCCGATCAGGCAACGTATGCAAAAACGACGTATCATATACGACCGCACGGGGCGGGTAAAACGCACCGATCACATTTTTCGCCAGCGGATGATTGATCCCGACTTTGCCACCAACACTCGAATCGTGCGCAAGGATCGTCGTCGGCACGTGCACGTACGGAATTCCCCGCATATACGTCGCAGCGACAAACCCCGCAACGTCCCCAACGACACCGCCACCGAATGCAACGACGATCGTATGCCGATCACACCGCGCTTCGAGCATTTGGGTGATCAGGTCATACACCGTATGCATGTTTTTTGATCGCTCGCCTGCCGGAATCGTACATATGCGCGCATCGGTATCGCCCATCTCCCCAAATACCCGGTTGCCGTGCCGCGCATATACGTGCTCATCCGTAATCATGACCGCACGCCACACGTGCCCCCCCGCGATCGCACGCAGCTGCTCTGCGAGGTGCGCAACCACACCGTCCCCGACGAGCACGTCATACGCACCAGACGCACTGTGTACCGTCAACGTATGCATAGTGCCCCCTGTTTTGTCCGTCGTACAAACACGTGATCACTGCCCTCTTCAATCATTAATACGCACGCACTTGCGCGATGTATCCCGCAACGTTGCGCTGGACTTCCTCAATCGAATCCCCGCCAAATTTTTCCATCCACGCGCGTGCGATTTCCCATGCAATGACATTTTCCATAATGACGCTTGCAGCAGGTACTGCACACGTATCTGATCGTTCAACTTGTGCAGCAAACGCTTCTTTGGTGTCGATGTCCACACTCGGCAACGGTTTGTACAATGTAGAAATCGGTTTCATCACACCCCGGACGACGAGCGGAGCACCCGTCGTCATTCCGCCTTCCACACCGCCCGAACGGTTTGTCTTACGATAAAAATGCTGCGCGTCGTCGTAATAGATCGCATCGTGGACGTGCGACCCCCGACGCGCTGCACAGCCAAAACCGAGCCCAAACTCAACACCTTTAAATGCTTGAATGGATACGACCGCTTGGGCAATGCGGCCGTCGAGCTTGCGGTCCCATTGCACGTGTGCGCCGAGCCCGATCGGCAAACCGTGCGCAACCGTTTCGACGATGCCACCAAGCGTGTCCCCCGACGCTTTCGCTTCATCGATACGCGCGATCATTGCCTCTTCGGCGTGCACATCCGCGACGCGAACCGCTGAACGTTCTGTCCACTCGCGCAATTCATCGAGCGGGCGATCGACAGACGCATCCGATACGATGACGTCGCCGATTTGACGGACGTACCCAAGCAACTCAACACCACATATGGAGAGCATTTGGCGCACCAACGCCCCGATGGCAACGCGCACCGTCGTCTCCCGTGCACTTGAGCGTTCTAAAATATTACGCAAATCGCGCTCATTGTACTTAATGCCTCCCGACAAATCCGCATGCCCTGGACGCGGACGATGGACGCGCCGTTTGCCCGACTGCTCTGCGTCTTCTGGCAACGGCCGCGCATCCATAATGGATGACCAATTTTTCCAATCACGGTTGTGGACGACGAGTGCAATCGGTGCACCTGTCGTCTTGCCATGTCGAACACCACCGACGATGTCCACGACGTCTTGCTCAATCGCCATACGTTTGCCCCTGCCATAGCCTTTTTGGCGGCGCGCAAGCTGGGCATTGATCAACGCGACATCAATCGGTACGTGGCTGGGCATCCCTTCTATAATCGCGGTGAGCTGTGGTCCGTGCGTCTCTCCCGCAGTCAAAAATCGCAACATGGTTAGCCTCCTACATCCTAAAGATACACAATCCATCATAACCGATTTCGCCGCACGAAGACAACATCATGCGTCGTACCGCTGCGCTTGTTCTGGAAAAAAAAGAGCAATCTCGCGCTGTGCGCTGGCGATGCCATCAGCACCGTGTACGATGTTCGACCGCGTACTCGTTGCAAAATCTCCGCGAATCGTTCCAGGTGCAGCGTCAAGGTGCGCCGTCTTTCCAATGAGCAACCGAGCAAGGGCGATGGCATCGTCTCCTTCCCACACCATCGCAAGTACAGGTCCAGAAGTAATCATCTCAACAAGCTCAGCAAAAAATGGCTTTTCGGCATGTTCTGCATAATGTGCCTGCGCCTGCGGATCGGTTAGCCACAAAAATTTTGCCGCCACAAGCGTTAGCCCTTTTCGTTCAAAACGAGAGACGACTTCGCCAATCAGCTTGCGCTTTACCCCATCCGGCTTAACCATCACAAATGTTTTTTGTGTCATGCTTGTTCCTCCTTGTCGGGTTGTGCAATGTTCCCGTCATTGTACCCGATGCATTGTTTTATGCAAACGAACATCGTGCAACGATCATGTTCATTATGCGGGACGATCCTACACCTTATTGTACCAAAATGAGCGCGCACATTGTATCACGCACCGTTTGAAACATGGGCTAAAAAAATACAAATCCCGCGGTAAACTTTTACGTTATTTTAATAAATCGGGTTGAACGATCGACAAAAACCGTGATACAATTTTTTTGAATAAAAATTTTGATCAAGGAGTGAACACCATGTTTCGATTGTCTCGTTTGATGTTCGGTCTTGTTTTTCTCAGTTTGATCGTCGTATTGGGTGCGTGCGCAACGAAGTCTGCAATCGACATTGACGGTTCAAGCACTGTTTTTCCGATCACGGAAGCCGTTGCGGAAGAGTTTCAGAAAAAATACCCCGATGTCAGTGTCACAGTAGGCTTGTCGGGGACAGGCGGGGGATTTAAGCGTTTTTGCGTAGGAGAAATCCCAGTGACCAATGCGTCCCGAAAAATTAAAGACAGCGAAATAGAAGCGTGCAAAAAAGGTTCCGTGCCGTTCATTGCGTTGCCTGTCGCTTATGATGGACTGTCTGTCGTCGTCCATAAAAACAACACGTTCGTCGATTTTTTGACGACCCAAGAGCTTCATGCCATCTTTAAAGAAGGCAGTACGGTAAAAACGTGGAAAGACGTGCGCCCTGGATGGCCCGCCGAAACGATGAAAATATTTTCTCCCGGTGCAGATTCGGGGACATTTGATTACTTTACGGAAGCGATCAACAAAAAATCCAAATCATTCCGCAATGATGCGCTCGTCACTCTGAGCGAAGACGACAACACACTCGTACAAGGGGTTTCTGGAGAACAGTATGCGATCGGATATTTTGGCTACTCGTACTATGAAGAAAACAAAGACAAGCTCAAGCTCGTACCCGTGGACAATGGCAATGGGCCGATATTGCCTTCCACGGATACCGTCCACGATGGCACGTATGCACCTCTCTCACGCCCACTGTTTATTTACGTCAATACCGATATGCTGAAAAAGAAAGAAGTGCGCTCTTTTATCGAATTTTACCTTGACAATACAAATAGACTGTCAAAAGATGTTGGGTATTTTGATCTTCCGCAAAAAATAATTGACGATGCGCGCGCATCGCTTCCCGCATCGTAACCGCCTTCTTTATTGCACCCTTGATCTATCGCCCCATAAATGATATC
>JAGWXQ010000090.1 GCA_018969805.1 Paenibacillaceae bacterium
GGAGGAAAATTTGGGGGCGAAGGATACAAAGTATCCGGGGGCCTGCACGGAGTCGGAATCTCGGTCGTCAATGCATTGTCAAAATGGTTAAAAGTAACGGTGTACCGCGATGGAAATGTATATGAACAGACGTACGAGCGTGGAGTGCCGATGGACGACGTACGGATCATTGGAGAAACAAACCGAACAGGAACGACGATCACATTTGCTCCTGATGAAGACATATTTACCGAAACGACACAGTTTGATTTTGACAGTTTGCAATCGCGGTTGCGGGAACTTGCTTTTTTAAATGCGGGTTTGTGTATCGTCCTACACGATGAGCGTACGGATGTACGCAGTGTGTTTGTGTATGAAGGAGGAATCGTGTCGTTTGTGCAGTGGCTCAATCGAACGCGAGAAGCACTTCATGAACAACCCATCTTTATTCAAGCGACAAGAGACCACATTGAAATAGAAATTGCGATACAGTACAATGATGCGTTTACAGAGACGATGCATTCATTTGCAAACAACATCCATACGCATGAGGGGGGCACACATGAATCAGGGTTTAAAAGCGCGTTGACACGCGTAATAAATGAATATGCGCGTAAAGCGCATTTGATCAAAGAGCAAGATGCAAATTTTACAGGAGAAGATGTGCGAGAAGGGATTACAGCAGTCATATCGGTAAAAATTCCAGAACCACAATTTGAAGGGCAAACAAAAACGAAACTCGGCAATAGTGAAGTCCGGGGACTCGTAGAATCGCTGTGTTCCGAAAAACTGATGACGATGTTTCATGAGCAACCGATCATTGCGCGGCGCATTGTCGAGAAAGCGATCCAAGCATCGCGGGCAAGAGAAGCGGCAAAAAAAGCGAGGGAGCTTACGCGAAGAAAAAGTGCATTAGAAGTCAGCGCGTTGCCTGGAAAATTGGCGGATTGTGCCTCACGTGACGCATCGACATCAGAAGTGTATATCGTCGAAGGGGATTCTGCGGGAGGGTCGGCGAAACAAGGAAGAGACCGGCATTTTCAAGCAATATTGCCGTTACGGGGAAAAATACTCAATGTCGAAAAATCACGGTTGGACAAAATATTGGGTAATTCAGAAATACGGGCAATGATTACAGCTTTGGGTGCAGGTATCGGCGAAGATTTTGATCTCACCAAATTGCGCTACCACAAGATTATTATCATGACCGATGCGGATGTCGATGGCGCGCACATACGTACATTGCTTTTGACGTTTTTTTATCGGTATATGCGAAAAATTATCGATGGGGGATACGTGTATATTGCACAACCGCCATTGTACAAGTTAGAAAGAAACAAAACTGTGCGCTATGCGTACAGCGATAAGCAAAAAGAGGGAATGCTCACGCAATGGGGTGATGGTGCAAAACCAAACATCCAACGATACAAAGGGTTGGGCGAAATGAATCCCGAACAATTATGGGAAACAACGATGAACCCCGCAGTACGCACACTGTTTCAAGTGTCCATCCAAGATGCGTTACTTGCAGATGAATTGTTTCAAACGTTAATGGGTGATGCGGTCGAACCACGAAGAGACTTTATTCAGGCACATGCCAAATATGTAAAAAATATTGATGCGTAAAAAAAAGGAGCGTAGTCCATGTCTACAGTAGGCAATGAAACGATACAAGAACGAGATATCGGTGTAGAAATGCGCTCCTCATTTATGGACTACGCTATGAGCATTATCGTCTCGCGCGCGTTACCTGATGTACGTGATGGACTCAAACCTGTGCATCGACGCATTTTGTATGCGATGTACGATTTGGGAATGTTGCCGGATAAGCCCCATAAAAAATCAGCACGCATCGTAGGCGAAATTATCGGAAAGTACCATCCACATGGCGATGCTGCCGTATATGAAACGATGGTGCGCATGGCTCAGGATTTTTCATTGCGCTACATGCTCGTGGATGGACATGGCAATTTTGGGTCGATCGATGGAGACGGTGCTGCAGCGATGCGGTACACAGAGGCGAAACTATCGGCAATCGCAATGGAGCTTTTGCGCGATTTGAATAAAGATACGGTAGATTTTGTACCGAATTATGATGGACAGGAGCACGAACCCAGTGTGTTGCCATCGCGGTTTCCACAGTTGCTCGTGAATGGCGTATCGGGAATCGCTGTCGGAATGGCAACGAATATTCCTCCACACAATTTGGGAGAAATCATCGATGCACTGCAATTATTGATCCAGCAACCTGATGCATCGACAGCACAACTCATGAAGCACGTGCGTGGACCGGATTTCCCAACAGCGGGATACATTATTGGCGCAAGTGGCATCAAACAAGCGTACGAAACAGGACGCGGATCCATTACGATGCGCGCACGAACGCACATTGAAGAACATCAGGGAAAACAAAGGATTATCGTGACCCAATTGCCGTACCAAGTCATCAAAGCGCGCCTGATCGAGAAAATTGCGGAACTGGTGAAAGACAAAAAAATAGATGGGATTACTGATTTGCGCGACGAATCAGACCGTACGGGCATGCGCATTGTCATAGAATTGAGAAGGGATGCAAACGTACACGTCCTATTGAACAACCTGTACAAGCAAACGACCATGCAATTAAATTTTGGTGTGAATATGCTGGCACTCGTCAATGGAGAGCCGCGTTTGTTAACGTTGCGCGATGCGTTGCACGCGTATGCAACGCATCAAATAGATGTCGTTCGAAGAAGGACGGCGTTTGACTTGCGCAAAGCGCAAGCGCGCGCACATATTTTGGAGGGATTGCGCATCGCACTCGATGCGTTGGATCGAGTAATCGCCTTGATTCGGGCATCTCATACGACAGACGAAGCGCGACAACAACTCATCATACAATGTGCGTTAAGCCACGAACAAGCCCAAGCGATACTCGATATGCGCTTGCAACGGTTAACAGGGCTAGAACGAACAAAAATTGAGGAAGAATTTATGGAATTACAAGCCAAAATTGCTGATTTCACGGACATATTGCAACAGCCAGAACGCGTACGTATGATTATTTTTGAAGAGCTTGAACAAGTAAAAACGCAATTTTCGGACAATCGCCGTACAGAAATCATCCACGATGAACAAACGATGGAAGACAGCGATTTGATTGATCGCGAAGAAGTACTCATTACGATTTCCCATACAGGGTATTGCAAAAGAATTCCCGTTGCAACGTATCGTGCCCAACGCCGCGGAGGACGCGGCATGACAGCAATGGATACAAAAGACGATGATTACGTCGAACATTTGGTCGTCACAAATACGCACGAACCTTTGTTGTGCTTTACCAACAAAGGTAAGGCGTATCGAATTATGGGACACGAAATACCTGAGCTAGGAAGAACAGCACGAGGGACACCGATCATCAACATCCTCAACATCGAGCAAGACGAACGCATCCAAGCAGTCATACCGGTCCCGATATCGGAACAGACGTCTGCGCAGTGGGTATTGTTTGTTACCAAACAAGGAATTGTAAAAAAGACAGAACTTCACCAATACGACCACATTTATAAAAGTGGGATTATCGCGATTAAATTAAAAGAAAAAGACGAATTAATTGGCGCATGTGTCACCCATGGAACGCATCAAGTCGTGATTGGGACGAAATACGGGCAAGCCATACGGTTTCTTGAACAAGACGTGTCTCCGACAGGAAGAGCGACGACAGGCGTGAAAGGCATTCACCTGCATCATCAAGATTTGGTCATCGGGATGGACATCGCCGAACAACATGATGATGTATGTATCGTGACAACGAGCGGATACGGAAAACGCACACCAATTGAAGCGTATCCACTTCAGACACGTGGGGGAAAAGGAGTGCGGACGCTGCATGTCACAGAAAAAAATGGAACAGTTGTCGGGATAAAAACGGTGCGCAACAATCAAGATATCTTTATTATTACACAATCAGGAACAGTCATACGGACAAAAATTGAAGATGTATCATCGATGGGGCGCAATACGCAAGGCGTACGGCTCATTCGCATCCGTGACGATGACTTTGTATCTACAGTCACACAAATGCAAAGAGAAATCGAACCAGGAGAACGAACGGCTGAAGAAAAGAGCGAAGAAGGTTTATCTGAGGAACACGATTTGCAGTAAAGGGGGCAATGGTCATGGTCGTCGTCCCAGTATCGCACTTGCGTGAAGGTGTGCGCATCATCGATGAAGTGCGTTCACCAAAAGGCAGAGTGTTGTTTCAAAAACAGCACGTCATCTCAGAGAAAGACATTCATATTATGCAGGCTTTTCTCGTGAAATACGTGCACGTCGATGTGGTTGATCAAAATGATGTGAAAGAAGATGTGCAAACAGTAGTCCCCAGAAACATGGTGGCGTTTTTTACGCATTACGAAAAATTGATGCGCATAATGATTGAAACGTGTCGCCTGATCCAATCAGGGCAAGAACGCATCAATATTCCCGATATCCGAAACGAATTGACCTCCTTGATGAAATATACGGATGTGTTCAATCCGTGTACATTTTCTCCACCGCCGGTATTGCCCAACGATCCGTTTGATTTGCGGTTTTCGATCGTGCGGGCACTTAGCAGCCATGCGCTTGCCGCTGCGTTGCAATTGCCTGAAAAAGACATGATGCCCATTGCATTGGGGGCATTGTTGTGCGACATCGGAATTACTAAACTTATGACAACAACATATGCAACAAATGAAGAATTCATGAGAGAATATAAAAAACATACGTGGTATGGATTTGAATTGCTAGGAAAAATTGTAGGAATCAACGAAGGGACACGCTTGTGTGCACACCAACACCACGAAATGGTGAACGGACAAGGATACCCACAAGGGTTGGTCGATACACAAATCCACATTTATGCAAAAATTGTTGCGATTTCCGATCGTTTTCATCGGTTTATGATGAAGCAACAAGAACGCGATGCGTTTCATCCAATGCAATCCATTGAATTATTTATGAAAGAAATGAACGGTGTGCTCGATGGGGCGATGGTGGCTGCTTTCGCAGCACACATTACTGGAGTACAGCATGGTGCAGTTGTTCAATTGAACGATGGGCAAATGGCAAAAATCGCGATTATGAATCCAAACAACGTACTCCGTCCGGTCATTGAGCTTGATGGACGGCTGTTTCGCTTGACTGATATGCCAGAGTGCATGATTGACCGCGTACACGCCGATGCGCAGGCACGTTCCGAATAGTCGGATTACTTTGTCATTGCAATAAGACCGATTCGTTGTGCGAGTAAGTGCGCAAGATCATCAAAACGACGGCCTTGCGTGCTGGATGGGTCATACACTGCACTGTGCACGTGCGGAACAAGGGGAACGCGCCCAACGACCGTCGTCCCCAATGCTGTGGCGACATCGTCGCCCCCCCCCGTGCCAAAAAGAGGGATGTGTGACCCGGTTTCCGTCTCAAACCAAGACATATTTTCAATGACACCAAGTATCGGATGCCCAGTGCGCAACGCCATCGCCCCGGCACGTGTCGCGACATAGGCAGCACCGTCATGGGGTGTCGTCACGACGACATAGTGTGACAAAGGCAACATTTGGTGGATATCCAGCGCGACATCGCCTGTGCCGGGAGGCAAGTCCACAATGAGTGCATGTATTTCATTCCATACGATCGTGTGCAAAAATTTGTGCAGCATTTTTCCGAGCATGGGACCACGCCACACGACCGGAGCATTGTCCTCAACAAAAAAATCCATCGACATTACTGCAACACCGTGCGCAAGAACTGGATAAACGTTCCCTTCTTCATCGACAGCCGGTAGTGTCCCAATGCCCATCATGCGCGGTACACTAAATCCATACATATCTGCATCGAGAAGCCCAATACGAAACCCACTTCGTGCCAGACTTGCAGCGATGTTGACCGCAACAGTCGTTTTGCCGACCCCGCCTTTGCCACTGCATATTGCGATGACTGGATAGGCACTTGTGACTGGTTCACGCCCGACTTTTTCTTCTATAAGCGGTGAATTTTGCGCAAACCGCGATCGCTCTGCATCCGTAGCGTCGCGTGTTCGCATGTGTACCGTGTGCGATGTCCATGATGCAAGTGCGTCGCGCACAGACTGCTCAAATGCAGTGTGCAACGGCTCGTCAACGATCCGCACAAGTGTCAATGCAATGCGATCGGATAAGACAATGCAATCACGAACCAACTGTGCATCGACGATGTTGATCGGGTAATCGTGTACGTACACAGAACGTAAGGCGTGCAGTACTGCGTCACGATCCGTCATGATTGTGCCTCCTTTGATATGCGCCTCCAAACGTGGGCATATGGGTTGTGCATGCAGTGAGGAAATAGAGGCGTACGAAACTGATGCAATCCAAAAACCATCATACCATAAAAGATGTCAAAAAAACACGATCCACTGCAAAAGAAGTAATCCGCACATGCAAAAGGATGGACGATGCATCCGTAATTTAATCCGATCGGGAAAATAAGATTTTTCCAAGAAGAACGTGTTGTGTCAACGTAATTTCAATAAGGAATCAGTTTCCATGAAAACGAATCGGTTCGTGGGACACAGTTTGCCCACCAGAAATGGTGCTTGCCCGTAACAGTGCGG
>JAGWXQ010000091.1 GCA_018969805.1 Paenibacillaceae bacterium
ACTTTTTCAAGAACTTTCCAATTTGTATTGAGCAGCCGTAGTGTTTTGCCAATCTCACCCCTAATCCCAGCCAGTTGCGGACTGTACACTGTGCACACAATCCGCTCATTACGCACCTGTTCAAAACTTGTTTGTACATCAATCAAGTTCGATTTTATTTTTTGTAATTCATCCTTTAGAGCGCGGATATTTTTTGGAGGAATCGGTTTGTTGTTTGAAGAAAAATACGCATCCTCTTGTTGGAGCACAAAATCAATGCTTTTCACCAATCGATCCAACTCCGTCATGATCCCATTGCACATATTCGCAACACTGTTTTGGTTGGGATTGCTTTTTCTTTTCGGAACCCGCCCACCTGAAGAAGACAACCCACTTCTCACTCCAGACGATGCGCCTATTTCTTTTGTTCCCTTGAATAAATTGTGTTCACTACAAAAATTTTGTGGTACATTTGAAAACAATGTACGGATGCGGGCACATTCGCTCACTACTTCTGTAATTACAGATTGCGTGCGACGATTTGGATCGGACATCAATAATTGCTTCAGCTGTGGAAGTGTTATTTTCTTTGCCATCGCATTGTAGACGTGTTGCTGCAATTGCGTGTAATTTCTACCATCAATATGCAGCCAACTCCACACGACGCGTTGTGTGGACGGATTCAATTTACGCACAAACGTATTGAATTCCTTTGTTTTGATGATTTCGCACTGATTTTGGCGACTACATTGTTTTTGTGCCAAAACACTTGCAAACGTTCCCAGTCTACCAATTTCATTCTTTAAAAGATTTCCATCGCCCACCTCTAATCGCGATCCGTTGGCAGCGATTTCCCGGTTGTACACATAATCAAAATACCGCATAAATTGGTTTTCGCCTGTTTCTTTGCGATCGTTTAAAAAAAAAGCAACGACACCGGCGACCACACTCCAAATCAGCTGCACAGGAGTACCCAAGCCATTCACGACAGCACTCCCTGGTGCATCATCCCGAAACGCATGCGCACCACCACGAACACCAATCGTTCCAAACGCAATCGTGCCCGCGAGCACCCACACACATACACTACGCAATCGACACCCCATCGTTATGCCCTCCTCATGATCGCTGCGAATCCAAAAATCCACACGGTTATTTGTTTGGCCGAACGATTGGTTGATGCATTGCCCCGCTCGTCCAATGTGTCCGTATTTCATTTTTTTCGCGCACTGTTCTTGCAGTCATTCGTCTACGCACGACTGCTTACGCCAATCGATCACCACGATCTCGTGGCAATTTCAAGCACTTACTGCATGTGTGTGCCCATCACACAGCACCCCCAGATGTGACAAAAATGGATAGTGCACATACCAACGTAGTCTAGATGATTTTTGACTACGAACACATCCTGTGTATCATACATCGTGTTTCATTTTTTGTCAAAGGCTCTCCCCAAACACATCATGGCAACCGATTTATCGATTTTCGGATCGATGGGTGTGCTTGCTTTTTGCACACAATTTTTCTCACTTTATGTACACATAGCCACGTCATAAATGGCTGTGTTTTTTTCCATTGGAGCAATACGCAGTGAATACCCATACCCATCCCCTATTGAAAACAGTTGTCCATAAGGCTGTATGCGCCGAGGAAGAAATCGGCGTTTTTTCAAATAAGATGATGTATTGCAGTACAGACGCCCATCGATAAAAAAACCGCCATTACGACGGTGTGTATCTTTTGAACACGCTATTCCACATTGTGGTACACCCGCTGCACGTCATCGAGCGCCTCCAGTGCGTCAAACAGGCGTGCACATCGCCCCTCTTCGTCCCCGCTCAAAGTCACGGTGTGGTGCGCATGCATCGTCGTCTCGGCGACCGAAAACTCTTGCACACCGTGCGCGCGAAACACATCTTGGACCGCCAACAAGTCATCGGTACGCCCCGTCACAAATACGCTGTCCTCTTCCACTTCCACATCGTACGGCTCTATGCCCGCATCGAGCAACCACTCCAACAGCGCATCTTGCGTATACGCACACACCGCCCCGACGACGGAGCAATCGAAAAAGGCATGTGCGCAACTCCCAGGCACTCCAAGATTGCCCCCATGTTTGGCAAACGCCGCCCGCACGTCCGCAGCAGTACGATGGACGTTGTTTGTCAACGTATCGACAATCACCATCGCCCCTTGTGGTCCAAATCCTTCATAGCGCAGCGCTTCGTACGATTCACCCGTGCCATCACGTGCCTTGTCAAGCGCACGGTCGACAATGTGTTTGGGCACATGCATCGCCTTCGCCCGTTCCAAAACGATGCGCAACGCCCCGTTTGCCTCAGGCGATACGCCCCCTTTTTTGGCAACGACGTACAATTCGATGCCAAACTTCGCATACAAACGGCTTGTTTGCGCGTCTTTCGTCGCTTTCCGCATTTTGATGTTGTTCCATTTTCGTCCCATGGTCTCCCGCTCGCTTTCGTTCAAAGTCCATTGCGCACCGATGGCGCCTCATCGATGCGCTCCGCTTCCACGCCGTCCAGACTGCGCAAGATGTCCCGCGTGCGCGTTTGCGCACCGTCGAGTGTCGTCGCTGCTTCGTGGAGTTTTTTTTGCGCTTTTACAAGAACATGGGAAAACTGATCAAACTCCGACTTCACCGAACGCAACACGTGCCACATCGCATGCGTCCGCTGTGCGACCGCAACAGACCGCATGCCGATCTGCACACTACTCAGCAACGCCAACAGTGTCGTCGGTCCTGTAACGATGACGTGAAACTCCCGTGCCAGCGTATCCCACAGCCCCGGTCGGCGCAATACTTCCGCATACAAGCCTTCTAAAGGCAAAAACAAAATGGCAAACTCCGTCGTATACGGTGGATCGATATATTGATCGCGAATCGATTTTGCCTCTTGCCTCATGCGCGCTTCCAGCTGCTGTGCCGCTTGGGCAAACCGATCTGCTTGTCCGTTGTGCATCGCTTCCTGCATTTTTTCATAGTCTTCCAGAGGAAACTTCGCATCGATCGGCAACAGCACACTTCCATCTGTCCCATGGGGCAACTTCACCGCCACATCGCATCGATGGTTGCGATGGCCACGAATGCGCGCTTGGCGCTCGTATTGCGCGGGCGCAAACACTTGCTCAATAATCGTCTGCAGCTGCATTTCCCCGAGAATGCCGCGCGTCTTTACGTTGCTGAGTACGCGCTTGAGATCACCGACACCGCTTGCCAGCTGATGCATTTCTCCGAGCCCTTCATGCACGAGTGCCAGTCGCTCACTGACGAGAGCAAACGATTCATTGAGCCTGCGCTCGAGCGTCGTCTGGAGCTTTTCTTCGACAACGCCACGCATCACATCCAACTGCCGATCCGTACGCGCCTGCATCGCCACAAAGCGTGCATCCAAGCGATCGATCGCATCAGAAGTGTGCAACAACGATTGCTGTGCTTGCCGGTGCATCGCCGCCAAGAGCTGCTCGCGGTGCGCTTCGAGTGCCTCGCGCCACGCAAGCGCACTGCGCTCGAAATTGCTGCGCACGTGTGTGCGTAAGACGTACACACTGAGGACTTGTCCGATAAAAAGAAGTACACAAATGCCCAAAATGGCCCATTCCGTAATCACGGTGTCGCCCCTGTTCTCAAAAAAATGAATGTGGTATGATCGAAGCAATGGCGATGTTTTGCGATCGTCATGCGCAAACCATGCTGGTGAACGATGCCTGTGCTGCATGTGTAAACCGTATTTGATCCCAATATTTCCGTACATCGATCCGTTGCACAAAAAACGCATTGTGCGATTACGCACATGACCGCCGTCTGGATCACTGAGTACAATAGGGGATGCGTATAAGAACAAAGAAAGGAGTGCGCACGATGAACAACACGCCACGAATCATATGCGTACGATGCGTGCACTACGTCGTCACGTGGATACCGGCGACTCCCCACGGGTGTCGGCAATACGAAATACGCACGCATCTTATGCCGAGCATCGTCGTCTATATGGCTTCTGGAAAACCATGCCAGGCGTACACGCCCAAACGATAACGTCCTCATCAAGTATCGTCCTCTGCGCACACTGCAACGTACCCATCGCGCAACCAACCCCCCGCCACTGCAATGAGCGCGCCGATCGCGTCGATCCACGATGCCTGTGCGTGCATCGGATGCGCAAACGCTTGTATACATACCCGCTCCAACTGTGCCGCGTGCACAGGAAACGCCTTTTGGAAATCATACCACAACTGTTTCCCCGTCGCCACCCAGCACCGATGCATGCGCAACCAGAGCGCCATCGCTTGCTCCGTCCCGTCTGCCATCAGCAGTGCACACGACAGTGCGTCTGTACTCGTGCGCACGTCATCGCACACGTGCGTCAGACGAAATCGTGCCTCATCCCGCTCCGCATCCGACAACGCCCACGGCCCGTTGTCCCAATCGGTGTGCGCTTCGGCAACGATACGCGTGGCCTGAGGGGTCTCCTGGATGCATACACCTTCGCAAATGATGCGCTGCAACGTCGGATTGGCATGTGCAACACCGACCGCAAACAACTGTGGTACGAGATGGATCGGTACTTCCCACACTTCAAAAATAATGTCCTCTTCGCGGATCGTCTTCCACATCGCCTGCACAAACCCGTCCCCACATACGACGATGTCCACATCCGAATACGCTGTGGCGACCCCACGCGCTGCACTTCCTCCTACCACTGCAAGGACCGCGTCCGGGTATACCCGCGCAACCCAACTGCGGGCGATGTCGATGCGGTGCATCGTTGTGCCCCCCCTTCACACAATGTGCTTCTGTCCTCCTACGCTCGCCCATGTCTCACGTACGCGCATGCATATCGTATGTCATCGTTACAATGAGAAAGGGGGTGCACGACATGAGTGCAGTAGCAGGATACGCGTACGCTCGTTCAGCAGCGTTTGCGCTCGTATTGTTCATTTTGTTGGTCATCATCGTCAGCGCAGGCGTATTCATTTAAGCGATTTCCCACACCCGCAGTGCAGTGCCGCGCCACGTACGCAGTGCTGCACTGCTCTTTGCACAGACGTTTGAGCAGAGGAGATGCGGCGATGAACTACATCGACATGATCGCAAAACTCGGACTAGGCAGCGCACATCCAGGAGGATTCGATGCCACTTTGCGGCAGCTGCGCACGCATCCACTTCCAGCGCATGCGCGCGTATTGGAAGTCGGATGCGGTACTGGACGTACGGCGTGCTACCTCGCTTCACTCGGGATGGACGTCACCGCAATCGATAACCACGCGCTGATGGTTCACAAAACGCGTGAACGCGCGCAGTCGCTCGGAGTACCCGTCACGTGCATCCAAGCGGACGGTTGTGCTTTGCCGTTTGCCGATGCGTCGTTTGATGTCGTGTTTGTCGAGTCGGTCACTTCATTTGCATGGATCGAAAAAGCACTCGCGGAATACGCCCGTGTACTGCGCACAGGAGGACGTGTATACGATCGGGAGTTTGTGCGCACAGACCGTGCACCGCGCGCATCGATTTCCACGCTCATCCACGCCCTCGGTTTGTGCGACGTATGGGACGTGCACGAATGGGTGCACGCATACACACGTGTTCCGTTTGCATCAGTCGATGTCATCGAGCAAGGTCCTTTTTTTCTCAACGACGTCGATGCTGACGCATCGCCCGATGCAGGAATATTGCTCGATGCCGATTTATGGCACTTGAGCGGTGCATACACGCACACGCTCGCCTCACTATCGCCGTATTGTGGATATGCCGTCTTTTGTGCGCAAAAATGATTTACTCTTTATACCGCAACAAAAAGTACAAAAACCATACCGCGTGGTTTTGTTCGTCTGCTGCTGCGCGCAACACCATTTCACGCATGGACGGGGACATTGTCCGTTCGGCGAGGTCCCGATACGCATCTGCTGTTTTTTGTTCATCGACAATCGCCGCTTCAAGTCCCGCACGGTACGTTTTGGGACACTCATCGATTTGTCGCGGTGTCGGCTGGCGGTTTGTTACATACGTGTACATTTTGCTAAATTGCTGTGCATGCCGTTGCTCATCGGCAATAATTTCACCAATTTGTGCCCGCTCGATCGCACTTGGCGCAAGCTCCATCAAATGCGTATAGCATGCAATGGCGTGGCATTCTCCTTGCACGGCGCGTTCAAGCTCAATCGCAATCGATTCATCCATTTCCCGTGTCATCGTGTACGGTTCGTACGCACGGTGGTGGTGCATGGCATACGCATCAAACACCCGAGGAACGATCGGTATCATCATACTTCCCCCCTTGAATGTGTTTACCGTATGCACGCAGTACTTCACGTGTGCGCACGCAGTGCACACATCCTGTGGGACACGTCGTATACGTGCGCACAGATCGGGGTATACTCGCATCCAAGGGGGTCGAAAGAAATTTCACTACGCCAACTATACATCGTCGTC
>JAGWXQ010000092.1 GCA_018969805.1 Paenibacillaceae bacterium
CCAGACATCACCACGAAGTGCGGAAGGTTTTAAAACAAAGTCTACCCCGAACGGGTCGATCGAAACGGTATTGTCCCCGCTTGAGATTGCATTGTCTGCGGGCGCAACGTTCGTAGCGCAGTCGTTTTCCAGCAATTTGAAGCAATTAACGTCGCTGATTGAACAAGGCATTCGCCATCGTGGATTTTCGCTCATTAATGTGTTTAGTCCGTGCGTGACATTTAATAAAGTGAATACGTATGAATGGTTTAAAGAACATATTGTCGATGTCGATGCGCTTGAAACGTACGATCGCTCAAGCCGCATTGAGGCGATGACGAAGATTATGGAAACAGACAGCATGCTGTGCGGTCTTGTTTACCACAATACGAGCAAGCCGGCATATGAAGATGTCGTCAAAGGGTACGCTACCGAACCGTTGGCGCATCAAGATCTCACAATACCGCGCGAGCGGTTTCATGAACTTGTGGCGGAGTTCCGATAATCCGTTTGTTTCGGTGAAAAGGGGGCACGATTGCCATGAACCGCATTCCGATTGGGGTATCTGCCCGACATGCGCATGTTTGCGAAGAGCACGCGCGCATCCTTTTTGGACACGACTTAACCGTACTGCGTGCGTTGAGCCAACCAGGACAGTTTGCAGCGGAGCAGACGGTGCGCGTCGTGACAAAGAAGGCATCGTTTGATCGTGTGCGCATCCTCGGACCTGCACGGTCGCTGACCCAAGTCGAGCTCTCCCGCACGGATGCGATCGCGCTTGGTATCGATGCCCCGCTGCGCTTGTCTGGGGACATCGCCGACTCCCCGGGTGTGACGCTTATTGGACCTGTCGGTACAGTCGTACTGATTGAAGGGGTCATTGTCGCAGCGCGCCATGTGCACGTTCCTCCTGATGTGGCGATGCAGTGGGGTGTACAGCACGGATCGCGCGTGCGCATGCGTTTGGGTTCGGATCGTTCGCTTGTGATGGATGAAATTGTGGTGCGCATCGATGCACAGTTCGCTTTAGAATTGCACATTGACACCGATGAAGCGAATGCGTCGGGCGTGCAAACAGGGGACGTTGCCATCGTTGTATGATTGTTTTGTGTGGCCATCTCGTTTTTCGTGCGTCTGTGCACGGAAAAAGGGGTGGTTTTTCATCGATACAAAAGCATTTCGGATCAGGAACATAGCAAAATGCATCGACATCCGTGTTGTGGTATACTGATACTCATCCGTATTTCAATACATTCATCCGTTTCACGAAACTGCCTTTTGCGTTCCAGAAAAAGGCCGTCTTCTGGATCACTGTTTTCAATAGGGGATGAGTATGAATATCCGAGGAGGCGAATACGATGGGTTTTGGAGAACGTTCGGGTGTCACATTTGTCCCGCCTTCGTACGCATCGGCAAAGCGGAGAGGGAAGCAATCGACACACGTATATGATGCATCAGTCATTCCAGACCATGTACGGTCGTTTGGCGTTGGACGTACGTACTTTATCCAGACGTATGGTTGTCAAATGAATGAACACGATACAGAAGTCATGCAAGGACTGTTTGAGGCGATGGGGTATGAAGCGACGGATGATCGCGCGCAGGCAGATGTCATTGTTTTTAACACGTGCGCCATACGGGAACATGCAGAAGACAAAGTGTTTGGAGAAATCGGACATATGCGGCAGCTCAAACGCGAACGCCCAGATGTCGTGCTCATCGTATGCGGATGTATGGCGCAAGAAGAAGGGGTCGTGCAGCGCCTTCTTACGAAACATCCGCACGTCGATCTCATTTTTGGCACGCACAACATCCATCGTTTGCCCGCGTTGCTCGAAGAAGCATACTTTGCCAAAGAAATGGTCGTCGAAGTGTGGTCTAAAGAAGGCGACATCATTGAACACATGCCGATTAGGCGCAACGATGCGCACAAAGCATGGGTCAACATCATGTATGGATGCGACAAATTTTGCACGTATTGCATCGTACCGTACACACGGGGTAAAGAACGATCGCGCTTGCCTGAGGACATTGTCGAAGAAGTGCGTACACTTGCCCGTCAAGGCGTGCAAGAAGTGACGCTGCTCGGACAAAATGTCAATGCGTATGGGAAAGATTTGGTCGATCATCCGTCTTCATTCGCCGAACTATTGCGCATGCTGTCGTTCATCGGGATTCCCCGTATTCGATTTACGACATCGCATCCCAAAGATTTTGACGATGCACTCATTGCGGTCCTCGCACGTCGGGGCAATCTCGTCGAACATATTCATCTTCCTGTTCAATCTGGAAGTGACGACATCCTCAAACGCATGTCGCGAAAATACACACGTGGTCAATACCTCGATCTTGTCGCAGCGATCCGACGCGCAATACCGGATGTTGTGCTGACGACGGACATCATCGTCGGGTTTCCAGGCGAGACAGAGGAGCAGTTTCAAGATACGTTGTCTCTTGTCCGTGCTGTCGGATTTGACAGTGCGTTTACGTTTGCATACAGTCCACGAGAAGGGACACCCGCAGCGTCTATGGAAGACCACGTCCCCGAGCAGATAAAGAAAGATCGCCTGACGCGGCTCAATGCCGTAATGACCGAACTCAGCAAAAAGTCCAACGATCAGCTCTTAGGAAGCATCGTCGAAGTGTTTGTCGAAGGAAAAAGCAAAATCGAAGGGATGCTGTCCGGGCGCACACGCACAAACAAACTTGTGCATTTTCAAGCACCAGAACACTGCATCGGACGCATGATGCACGTGCGCATCACAGAACCTATGACATGGTTTTTAAAGGGAGAAATCGTACACGAATGTGCGTAAACGCGATCGTGTGGCACACACATGCATAAGGAGGCGGCACCATGGAAGAAGTTCGATCACGGGATGTACTCATCGCCTCACCGATCGTTGCACTGGCAAAAGAGCTTGCAGACCTTCTTGCACAAACAGAGGAAGTGCGCGTGTTTCGGGAAGCAGAGCGCGTCATCGCTGCGCATAAAGACATCCAAGCGATTATTGCGCAGATGAAAAAGAAGCAGAAAGAAATTGTCGCGTTTGAACAGACGTTTTCCAATCCAAAAATGGTGGAAAAAATCGAATCGGAAATGGCGGATCTAGAGCAACAGCTGCAAGCATTTCCGATTGTGACGCAGTTCCAACAAATGCAAGTCGATCTCAATCATACGTTACAAACGATCGTAAATATTATTCATGAGACATTGTCACAAAAAATCGCGCTTGAGCCGAGGGACAAGTGAAGCGTACAATCGTATTGACAGGTGGGGGAAGTGCGGGGCATGTCATGGTGCATGAGGCGCTTATGCCTCTGTTGCATGCGTGGGATGTGCACTATATCGGTACGCACACAGGCATTGAGCGCGAGATGATGCGCAAATACGACGTACGCTACTATGCCATCGCCGCTGGTCGATTGCGTCGATATGTGACGTGGAAACACGTGCGCGAACCTTTTTATGTGTGTGCAGGGTTTGTGCAGGCGTTGCGTCTTTTGCGCCGCGTGAAGCCACATGGGGTGTTTGCCAAAGGCGGGTTTGTGTCTGTTCCTGTTGCTTTGGCAGCGGCGGTGTTGCGCATCCCGTTGATCGTGCACGAGTCCGACTGGTCGCCTGGACTTGCCAATCGGTTGTGTGCCCCTTTTGCGCGCGTGATTTGTACGACGTTTGCACAGACAAAGTTTTCTTCTGGTCGCGTTGTGCACATCGGTGCTGTCGTGCGCGCATCGTTGTTGCGTGGTATTCGCGCGCGCGGCTTGGCATCGCTGTCTTTTTCAGGGAAAAGACCGATCGTGCTCGTCGTCGGAGGGAGCCTCGGGTCACGGTCATTAAACGCTGCTGTGCGCAACGTCGTACCTCAGCTGTGTGCCCATTTTGATGTCGTGCACGTATGTGGAAAAGGGAACGTCGTGCCACACGTCGGACACGATCGCACATACGTCCAACGGGAATTTGTGCAGGGTGGATGGGAAGACATACTGGCTTGCGCAGATGTCGTCGTTTCTCGTGCAGGCTCAAATGCCATATGGGAATTGGTGCGGTTGCGCAAGCCGATGGTGCTTGTACCGCTTGGGACGTCGTCGAGTCGTGGCGATCAGATCGAAAACGCCGCGCAGTTTGCGCGCGACGGGGCAGCATTTGTCCTGCCTGAACACGAATTGGCCCAGCAGCTCGTGTCCATGGTGCATCGGGCATACGACGAGCGTACGGCTCTCGTACGTGCGATGGAGGCAATGGACGGAAATACCGATGCACTCGATCAGCTCGCACAGCTCATTGAATCGGTATGTACGCAATCGAATACGCAGGAGGCATCGAAATGAACGAGGCACAACAACGCTATGCACAGCTGGCGCTGCGCATCGGGGCGAACATCCAAAAAGATCAGACGCTGTATATTCAAGCAGACCATACGGCAGCCTCATTTGTGCGATCGTTGGTCGGGAACGCATACGACCTTGGGGCGAGCCACGTGCACGTCGATTGGAACGATGAATGGCTGCGTCGGGTGCATGTAGAACGTGCACCGATTGGTTCCTTTGAAAAAGATGCGCAGCACCGGGCACGGACGTATGACGATATGGTGCGTTGTGGTGCGGCGATCATGCACGTGACGACGACGTTTCCAAAGCTCATGGACGGGCTGGATGACGAAAAGATCGGGAATATTTCGCGCGTATATGGTAAAGCGTTTGTCTCGTTTCGCGAGGCGATTATGCGCAATCGTGTCGCGTGGACGGTTGTTGCAGTGCCCAATGAACTGTGGGCAACGACCGTGTTTCCTGATGTGCATCGTGCCGATGCGGTCGATGCGTTGTGGAGCGCATTGCTTGACATCTCGCGTGCCACACAGACGGATGCGATTGGTGCATGGCGTACGCATTTGATGCAACTGGATATGCGCAAAAATTGGTTGAACGCATTGCAGCTGCAATCGCTGCACTATACCGCACCTGGGACACAGCTGACGATAGCGCTCGCCGACGGGCATACGTGGGTAAGCGGAGATGGCAAAAGTGCTTCGGGCGTGTCGTTTGTCGCGAATATTCCGACAGAAGAGCTGTTCACGATGCCCAAAAAAACGGGTGTCTATGGAACTGTGCGCAGTACAAAACCGCTGTACTACAATGGCACCATTGTCGAAGGGCTATCGCTCGTATTTGAGGAGGGGCGTGTCGTTTCGTTCGATGCGGAAAGAGGAAAAAACACGATTGCACAATTGCTTGCGCAAGACGAAGGGGCACGATATCTTGGAGAAGTCGCGCTCGTTCCACACGATTCACCGATATCCAATACGGGGCTCGTATTTTATAATACGCTCATCGATGAAAATGCGGCCCACCATATCGCATTGGGCAATGCGTACGCTTCATGCGTTGCTGGGGGAGAACAGATGGACCAGGCATCGCTGGCAGCACGAGGAGCGAATGAAAGCATTGTGCATGTCGATTTTATGATCGGTAGTGCGGAAATGGACATCGATGGGACGACAAAAGACGGTCGCACAATCCCATTGTTTCGCAAAGGGGCATGGGCGCATCCGATCGAACACATCGTAAAGTGATCATGGAGGTAGTTTATGACATCGAAACATGCGCTGATAGATCGCTTTGTGCATATGTTTTTTGTTGTATTTGGTGCATGCATCGTTGCCGTTGCATTGCGCCTTTTTTTGGTGCCAAATGACATTATTGACGGGGGCGTTGTCGGAATATCGATGATCGTTTCTGCACTAACGGGGTGGTCGTTGGCATTGCTGCTGTTTGTGTTCAATGTTCCATTTCTGTACATTGCGTACAAGCAGATGGGGTCAAAGTTTGCCTTTGTTTCATTGATAGGTATGACGGTGATGTCTGTGTGTGCGGGGTTGCTGTCTACACAGAAACCGATTACGGACGATCCATTGCTCGCAACCGTATATGGAGGCATATTGCTCGGTGTAGGCGTTGGGCTCGTCATCCGGTATAGTGGAGCGGTCGATGGGGCAGACATTGTCGCCATTTTGATCTCCAAAAAAACAGCACTGTCTGTTGGAGAAATTATTATGATGATGAACGCTGCTCTGATGGTCAGTGCAGGATTTGTATTTGGTTGGGATCGTGCGATGTATTCGTGCATTGCATTTTTTATCGCCCACAAAGTCATCGACCTCGTCGTCGAAGGATTCCAACAATCAAGGTCGGTGTGGATTGTGAGTGCGCACCATGCACAGCTCGGAGTAGCCATTTCGTCGCAGCTCGGCCGCACAGTCACGTATTTTGATGCAGAAGGGGGGTATACAGGGACGCACAAAAGGGTCATTTTGTGCGTCATTACCCGCCTTGAAGAAGCAAAACTGAAAGCGATCGTAGAACAGATCGACGCAGAGGCGTTTTATACGATCGGG
>JAGWXQ010000093.1 GCA_018969805.1 Paenibacillaceae bacterium
TCTTGTTGCCGCAATATCGCCAAGAAGGAAAAAGTCAGCTCGTCATTGGCATCGGATGTACTGGCGGGAAGCATCGTTCGGTCGCAATTGCGGCGCACATCGGGAAACTGTTTTTGGGTTCAGAGACCGAAGCGGTACACGTGCGCCACCGGGACATCGAACGCGACAAGTAATTGTGGAGGAGACGGGATGACGTACACCGCACAGACAAAAAGTGAGCTTGTACGCACCTACGCAGCCCCATGCTGCCAGCGCGCGGAACTGTTTGCATTTGTACGCATCAATGGGGTTTATACAGGGTCGGAATTGACGCTGCGCACAGAGCATGCAGCCGTTGCGCGGCGCGTATTTTCCCTTATTCGACACGTCGGACGTGTAGAACCGACAGTGCATGTGGCGAAAAAATTACGGCTTAAGAAAAACAACGTGTACTACATTCGGCTGGGATCTGTTGCGGCACTGGAACAAAAGGTTATTTGGGGATGGAATCCACTAAACGATGGCGCGTCGTGTTGCCAGCGCGCGTATGTGCGCGGTGCTTTTTTGGCAGGGGGCTCGCTCAACAAACCGGAACGGCTCGCCAATCACTTGGAAATCGCGTGCACACACGAAGAAACGTGTGCACTGCTGTGCGCGATGCTCATAAAGTGCTCGATTCACGTGCGCATGCTCGTGCGCAAAAAGCAATTCGTGCTGTACGTAAAAGAGAGCGAAAAAATTAGTGCGGTGCTCGTCACGATGGGTGCGCATCAAGCGATGCTGCAGTTTGAGGACGTGCGCATCGTACGCGCGTTGCGCAATGCGGCCAATCGTGCGGTCAATTGTGAGACGGCCAATGTCAATAAATCAATCGCAGCATCTTTGCGGCAAGTGGAGAACATTGCCTTTTTGGCGCGTACGATCGGGTTGGATGCGTTGCCTGGCAAATTGCGTGATGTTGCGCGATTGCGCTTGGCACATCCTGAAGAAAATTACCAAGAGCTGTGTGAGATGATGAACGGGACGATTTCCAAAAGCGGGATGAGTCATCGGCTCCGCAAATTGGATGCGCTCGCAGACGATGTGCGTGCACGTATGCCGTGAACGTATGGTATACTATGGAGAAAAAGGGGTTGTGTAACGATGCAACAACAATCGGTCGTCGTACAATTGCGCACAGGGCTGCATGCAAGACCCGCAGCGATGTTTGTGCAAACTGCAAACAAATATGCAGCGGAAGTGTTTGTAGAGAAGACGGGCATGACTGTCAATGCGAAAAGCATCATGGGCATTATGAGCTTGGCGATCAACAGTGGCTCCACGATTACGATTCAAGCCAAAGGGACCGACGCGGCAGATGCGATTCGTGCGCTCGTGGCATTTGTGAGCAAAGACGAACTCGAGAGCTAGTGCGCAATACGGACGTGCATCGAAAAGAGGGGACGTCGTGATCGTCACTACACAGCAACAAATAGACCACTTGCGTGCAGCCGGCGTTGCGGTAGCTGCGGCGCGTGAGGCGATGCTCGATGCGGTGCAGCCGGGTGTTGCGACGCGCGAATTGGACGCGATCGGACGCAGCGTATTGCTTGCCCATGGGGCCGTGTCGGCACCGGAATCGCTGTATCGGTTTCCGGGTGCGACGTGCATTAGCGTACTGCCTTGTGTCGCCCACGGCATACCGGATGAGCGCGTACTCCAACGAGGAGATGTCGTTAATATTGACGTTTCTGCAAGTGTGGATGGGTTTTTTTCGGATACGGGTGCGACGATGGTCGTAGGGTTTGGGAAGAAGGCGCATCAAGATGCGCATCTCGCCCGTACGCACCCGGCGATGGCGACGATCGCAGTTGCAGAACAAGCGTTGGCCCATGCACTCCAAACGGTACGTGCAGGAATGAAACTGCGTTCCCTTGGTCGGTCAATTGAGCAGTTTGCCAATCGCCACGGACATGAAGTCATTCACAACCTCACAGGGCACGGGGTTGGGTTGTCGTTGCATGAAGAGCCAGAAAATGTATTTAATCACTATGCACCTGGGGAACATCGCACGTTGCACAAAGGCATCGTCATTGCGATCGAACCGTTTGTGTCCTCGCGGGAAATGATCGTGCACAATGCGGCAGATGGATGGGGGTTGCACGTGTTGCATGCGGATACGGTGGTCGCTCAATTTGAACATACGGTCGTCGTCATGGACGGTGCACCGATTGTTCTGACTGCATAGCATATTTACGCACTTTGCGGACATACTTGTCCGTGGAGGTGTGTGCTGTGGCGACGAAGCGTATGAAAGTCGAGATTTGTGGGCTAGACACCGCGACGTTGCCACTGCTCTCCGCTGCGGATATGCGCGCGTGTTTCGTACGGTTGCAGCAACAAGGCGATCGAGAAGCGCGTGAGACGCTCGTACACGGCAATTTGCGGCTCGTGCTCAGCATTTTGCAGCGATTTCAGTCGCGGGCAGACAGTGGGGACGATTTGTTTCAAGTCGGATGCATGGGCTTGCTCAAAGCGATCGACAACTTTGATCTCTCACACAATGTGCGTTTTTCAACGTACGCGGTTCCGATGATCATCGGGGAAATACGCAGATATTTGCGCGACAACAACCCACTTCGCGTATCGCGGAGTGTCCGCGATTTGGCATATAAAGTGCTGCACGTACGTGAGGCGTGGCACAATGAACATGGGTGCGAACCGACGTTGCAGCACATCGCGGACGTACTGCACGTCGCACGTGAAGACGTTGCGTATGCGCTGGAGGCGATCCAAGATCCGGTGTCGCTTTTTGAGCCGGTGTATCGCGAAGGTGGCGATCCGATGGTTGTGCTCGATCAAATTGGGGATGATGAACAAGGGCAATCGTCGTGGATCGATGCGATTGCATTGCGGCAGGCGTTGAATCGGCTCGGTTCGCGCGAGCAAAAAATTGTGACGCTTCGGTTTTACGAAGGGAAGACGCAGATGGAAGTTGCCGTCGAGCTTGGCATATCACAAGCACAGGTGTCGCGATTGGAAAAATCAGCGATGCATCATATGCGCAAGCACGTCGAACACAAGGAATAGCGCGAGTGGCATTTGTGCGCCCAGTCTCATATGCTCTTACGAATGGACTGGGCGAGGAGTGTCATCGTATGAAGCTTTCGGATATGCAAACGAAAGACGTGATCAACGTCGTAGACGGGCATCGACTGGGGTTCATTCGGGATGTGTTGTTTGACGGCGCATCGGGGCGCATTGAAGCGATCGTCTTGCCGCCGGAAGGGCGGTTTTTTGGGCTATTTGGCGGTGGGGAAGAAGTTGTCGTTCCGTGGGCGCACGTCGTTACCGTCGGACGCGATGTCATTCTCGTCAAAATTGTTCCTGTGGGAAAAACGAAGAAGTGGCGTGTCGATAGTTGAAACATTGGTCGTTGCACGGTATGATAGACAGAGCGACAGGAGGAGACGCGGATCGATGAGGGAGACTGCCCCTGATGGAGGGATGGCCACCGATGCACGCATCGCGGCCGTTGAGCGGCGCATTCAGTCGGCGTGCGCGCAAGCGGGGCGATCGCGTGGCGACGTGCGGCTGATCGCCGTGACGAAAGCAGTGACACAGCAGCGTCTGGAGACGTTGTATGCTTCAGGACTGGAGCATTTTGGTGAAAATCGGTGGCAGTCGCTTGCGCACAAGTGGACGTTGTTCCCTCATGCAACATGGCATTTTATCGGGCACATCCAGAAAAACAAAGTACAGCGCATCGTGCAGGCGTGTACGATGTTGCACGCAATCGACCGCGCATCGATTGCCACGCACGTCAACGATGCCGCGCGGGCGTGTGGAAAGACGATCGACGTGTGCATCCAAGTCAACATCGCCGAGCAACCGCAAAAGTTTGGTGTCGCCCCATCTGAGGCGTTTGATTTGGTGCGCCATACGAATGCGCTCATGCACATGCGTGTCGTCGGACTGATGACGATGGCACCGCATACCGAGGACACCGCGCGCATTGCGGACGTATTTCGGGCGTTGCGGATGATGCAAGAGGAGATGAATGCGCAGGGTGCGTATCGTACGCCATTGACTGAGTTGTCGATGGGCATGTCCGACGACGTCGAGATCGCGATTCGTGAAGGTGCGACGATGGTACGTATCGGCAGTGCGCTTGGTTGTGACGATGTGTAGCGATGCAAAGGAGGAAATCGCGTGATGATGCAGCGATTGATGGGTTTTTTTGGCATCCACGATGAGGAGCGAGAGGAGTATGTACCGATGCGTCAAGACGAAGATGAAGTTGAGCCACGGAAGCATCGGGCAAACGTTGTGGCGTTGCATGCGCATAAGTCGTCCAAGCTCGTCTTGTGTGAGCCGCGCGCGTATGAAGAATGCCAACAAATGGCAGAGTATTTGCGGTCCCGTCGTGTCATTGTCGTAAACTTGCATCGTGTACGACCGGAACATGCGTTGCGCATCGTCGATTTTTTGAGTGGCACGGTGTATGCGCTCAATGGGGGCATTTCGAAAGTCGGTGCGGACATATTTGTATGTACGCCAGAGTCCATCGAAATTCAAGGCGCAATTAGTGAATTGTTGGCAAGCGAAGCGTAGAAGTGTGTCAACTCAGCGATGAGGGGGTCTTCATTTGCAAAACCAGCTCATAATGCTCGTAGAACTGGCGTACAACATTTATTTTTTCATGATCATCGTGTATATTTTGCTTTCGTGGTTGCCCAATGCGCAATCCAGTGCGATCGGACAATGGATCGCCAAGCTTGTCGAGCCGTATTTATCAATTTTTCGACGTTTCATTCCACCGATTGGTGGCGTGATCGACTTATCGCCAATCGTTGCCATTTTTTGTTTGTATTTGATCAAAAGTGGTTTGTATTCGGTCATCGGGTTTTTATGGTGACGAGGGCGGGATAAAGCGATGCGACAAGGGGATGCCCAATGGCGGTTGCAGTGGGAGCGCATTGTCAGCGATACGGATGCGTTGCACCGACCGCGCGTAAGTGATTTTCTGGATCCGGCCCAACAAACCGTTCTTTCAGGATTGCTTGCGCACCATCCGCACATTTTTGTGCGTGCAGACGGTGGATATGCGCACGCAGAGCGCAAGCGGATCGCACTCTGTGTGCACGAGGATGCGTTGACCGATGACGTGTGCGCGTTGTCGCTCGTCGTCGTTCGTCCCGAAGATGGACAGGCGCGCGCGGCACTCGATCACGGCGACTATCTCGGTGCCGTCTTGGCACTCGGTGTGAAGCGTGAGAAAGTGGGAGACATCATCGTAGAGCGCGATCATGCGTACGTCGTATCTGTGCGGGACATCGGGATGTTGATCGCACAGGAGCTGCGGCAAGTTGGTGCGGTGGCGGTACGTGTTGCACCGTGTGCGTGGTCGTGTATCGCCGATGCACAGACGACCGTACAGCCGATGACGTGTACGGTCGCTTCGATGCGGCTTGATGTCATTGTTGGCGAAGTGTACCATTTGTCGCGTGCGCGGGTAAATGTGCCGATTAAGTCTGGAAAATGCAAACTCAATTGGAAGCCAGAATACAGTCCTTCCGCACTTGTACGTGTCGGCGATACGATTTCGTTGCAAGGATTCGGACGGTTTCGTGTCGTGGAACAGATGGGGCTGACGCGATCGGGGCGCATTCGCTTGACGGTCGAAAAATTCGGATGATCGCTGCAGGCACAACGGGGAGGAACACGATCATGGCGTTGACACCGATCGATATCGAAAACAAGCAGTTTCATAAGCGTATTTTGGGTTTCGATGTTGATGAAGTGAATGAATTTATGAAGTTGTTAATACATGACTACGAAGCACTGTTGCGCAAGTACGCCGATAGCCAGACGGAGTTGAGTTTGCACGTCGAGAAGCTGCAGCATTTCGCCTCGATTGAAGATACGCTGAGCAAGACGATCATTCTCGCCCAAGAAACAGCAGACGACCTGAAACAAAATGCGCGCAAAGAAGCGCAGCTCATCGTCAAAGAAGCAGAAAAAAACGCGAACCGCATCATCAACGAAGCACTCAGTGCGGCGCGTCAGGCAGCTCTGGAAACAGAAGAATTAAAAAAACAAGCAGCCATATACCGTACGAGGCTGAAATCGCTCATTGAAGCCCAATTGGAGTTGCTGAGCCACGAAGATTGGAGCGTGCTGGAAACGAACGGGGTACTGTCGGTTGATCTTGAAAGGAGATAAGCGGTTGGACTATCGCCAGACGCTGCATTTGCTTACGACGCCGTTTCCGATGAAA
>JAGWXQ010000094.1 GCA_018969805.1 Paenibacillaceae bacterium
CCTGATTTTGTATTGCCACAATCGTGTCGTCATGAGATGCTCCAAAATTTTTTGCTTGCGGGGCTTGACGACCTTGCGGTATCGCGCACGACGTTTTCATGGGGCATTCCTGTACCGGACGATCCGAAGCACGTCATTTATGTATGGATTGATGCGCTGACCAACTATATTACCGCACTCGGATATGGTTCGGAAGATGCGCAGTTGTTTGATCGGTACTGGCCAGCCGACGTGCATTTGGTTGGCAAAGAAATTGCCCGTTTTCATGCGATTACGTGGCCGATCGTTTTGATGGCACTGCATTTGCCTTTGCCAAAGTGCATTTTTGCACACGGATGGTTGCTGATGAAAGACGGCAAAATGTCAAAATCCAAAGGCAACGTCGTCGATCCGCATGTGCTCATTGATCGGTATGGGGTCGATGCGGTGCGGTATTTTTTATTGCGGGAAGTTCCGTTTGGATCGGATGGGACGTTTACACCGGAAGCGTTTGTCGGACGCATCAATGCCGACATCGTCAACGATTTGGGCAATTTGTTACAGCGTACGTTGTCAATGATTGAAAAATACGTCGATGGACACGTGCCCCACGTCGATATGCCCCAAAGCCATCGTACGCTTGCGATGCAGACGATCGATGATGTTGAGCGCCACTGCGAGACGTTGCAATTTTCCCTTGCATTGCAATCGATTTGGACGTTTGTGCGGGCGATGAACAAAATGATTGAGACGACGCAACCGTGGGTACTTGCTAAGGAGCGGGCGCTGGAGCCACAGTTGCATGCGGTACTGAGAGAACTTGTGTGTGCATTGCGCTGTATTGCAGGGTTGTTGCAGCCGTTTTTTGTCCATATCCCGCGATACATGATGCAGCGGCTTGGTTATGGTGCGCAGTGGCAGGAAGACATTGCATGGGATCGGTTGCGGTTGTATGATGCGGTGCCTCCGGGGCTGATCGTACAGCGTGGGGATATGTTGATGGCGCGATTGGACGTGCCTACAGAAGTCGCCTACATTGCGCAGGCGATGCACAAACCGTAAGGCGGGGCGGGTTATGGAGGTGACATTGGGCATTGCGTTTGTCGCGGGTGTCGTGTCGTTTGCGTCTCCGTGTTGTTTGCCGCTGTATCCGTCGTATTTGGCGTATTTGTCCGGCGTTCAAAGCATTGCGCAGCGAAATGCGCGGGCGATTGTGTTTGCGCATGCCGTTTGCTTTGTGATCGGGTTTTCGTCGATTTATGTCGTATTGGGTGCGAGTGCGGGTGTGTTTGCTCAGTTTTTTGTGCGTTATCAAACCGCGATTTCGGGCATTGCCGGTGTATTGCTCGTCGTGATGGGGCTCATCGTACTTGGGATATTGCGCATTCCGATTGCCCCGCTGCGGTGGGGAACGCGGCTTGGTCGTGTGTCGTATGTCGGGTCTGTGCTATTTGGACTTGGGTTTGCAGCGGGATGGACACCGTGCATCGGGCCGAGCTTGGCAGCGATCGTCGCTTTGGCTGCGCGTGCGCCAGACGAATGGTTTGCGTTGACGGCCGCGTACGCATTGGGGTTTGGGTTGCCCTTTTTGATTTTGGCGTTATGTATTGGGCAAACATCACGTTGGGCGCGATGGGGTGCGCGCATTTCGCGCATTGGTGGCGTGTTGCTCATTGTGTTTGGTGTATTGCTCGTCACGGGACAGATGGCGCGCGTGTCTGCATGGTTGCTTCGGTGGACACCGATGGGCTGGTTGATGTAGAAAAGGGGATGCGCTGTGGCGACACCGACGATGGAAGATTACTTGGAGCGCATTTATCGCCTTATCGAAGACAAAGGCTACGCGCGCGTATCGGATATCGCGGGGGCACTCGAAGTCCATCCTTCTTCCGTGACAAAAATGATCCAGAAGCTCGATAAAGACCAGTACGTCGTCTATGAGAAGTATCGCGGGCTTATTTTGACTCCAAAAGGGCAAAAAATGGGCAAAAGGCTCGTCGATCGGCATCGCTTGCTCGAACAATTTTTGCACGTCATCGGTGTGCACGACGAACACGTGTACCGCGATGTTGAAGGCATTGAGCACCATTTGAGTTCGGATGCCATTACGTGTATCGAAGCGCTCGTCACGTTTTTTGAACGCAATCCCGAGCACATCCGTTCCCTTGCGCTGTTGCGCAGTGAGCTCGATGCATGACCGATGCCCCCCGACCTGCATACGCTATGCGGGAGAGGGGTTGTGTCATGCGCGTTCATGCCGTGTTTGAAGGTGGCGGTGTGCGGGGAATCGGCTTTGTCGGGGCACTGCACGCAGCAGAGCAAGCAGGGGTTCAGTTTGGACGGGTCGCGGGGACGTCCGCAGGGGCGATCGTCGCGGCATTAATTGCATGCGGATACAAAGCCGAACACATCGGCCGCTGTTTGAAAGACATCCCGTGGAAGCTGTGGGCACGTGGAGACGCGTGGCATCGTTTTGCGTACGTCGGTCCGACGTTGCGGTTGCTTACGAAAAAAGGATTGCACAGTGCCGACATGCTGGAACAGACGATCGACAAGTGGCTTGCACGCCACGGTGTGCGGACGTTTGCAGACATTCGTGCGCAATCACTGACTGTCGTCGCCTCCGACATTTCGCGGGGAAAGCTGTTGTTGTTGCCCGAGGACATCGCCACGTATGGCATCGACCCCGCGACGCTATCCGTCGCGCGGGCTGTCCGCATGAGCGCAAGCATCCCGTATTTTTTCGAACCCGTTACGATCCTAAAAGAACGGGTGCGGTGTACGATCGTCGATGGAGGTGTGCTCAGCAATTTTCCGCTGTGGATTTTCGATGAACTCATGCACGAAAACGTGCCGCTTACACCGGTCATTGGGTTTCGGCTGATCGGATCCCGACACGTCCATCCGCGCCGCATTCGCGGTCCGCTGAGCATGCTCGATGCCCTGCTGCACACGATGCTGGATGCACAAGACGAGCGATACATCGAAAAACATCAGCGTTTTCGCACGGTAAAAATCCCAACGGGGCTAATCGCCGCAACACAATTTCACCTTACGGACGCAGAAATAAAGCAACTGATCGACTCAGGATATGCTGCGGGAACGTCGTTTTTCGATCAATGGTCGTATGCACGCTACGATGCCATTTTGCACCGCACTAGCGCTCATCGCGCTTATTCTGGACGTCGATAATGCGAAATTTGGACTTTCGCGAACGACGACGCCATTGGGAAAACATGCGTTTTCCGCGTGGCGAAAACCGAAACCACAATCCCACGCCGACACTTAGTACGACAAAAAGCAACCAAAACCGGATGATGAATACGAGTGCTCCAATCGTTGCAAGCACACTCAGTGCAATCACCGCAATGCGGGGCATGGCGTTTCCTCCTTAGGTGTGTACGGGTTGAGCACGCTCATCTCCCGCACGCATGCGCTCAAAAGCCGCGATGGCAACTTCGACTTGTTCGTTGGTTGGTTGTTTCGTCGTCAACACTTGCAACCAAATGCCAGGATATCCAAGGTAGCGCAACAGCGGAACCGCACGCACACGATTCGTAATATACAGTACTTCAAACGATACACCAATGACGACCGGAAGCAATGCCAGCCGGATCAACAACCGCTCAGTCAGCGATTCCCACTCAAACACCGGGAGCGAATACAGCAACACGCCCACGATGACCGTCAAGACAATAAAACTGCTTCCACAGCGATAATGAAACGTACTGTACCGCTGGACGCGATCGACAGTCAGAGGATCTCCAGCTTCGTATGCGCTGATGACTTTGTGTTCGGCACCGTGGTATTGAAACAGGCGTTTGATCATCGGTGTCTGGGCGATGAGCAAAATGTATCCAACGAGCAAACACATTTTGATCATGCCTTCAATGAGGTTGTGCCAAAACTGATTGTCGAACAATCCACCAAACGCCCATTGTTCGATTGCAGCGGGCAACAACGTAAACAACAATTTTCCAAAAAGGAAACTGAGCACTCCAACGACAGCGACCCCGACGACGAGCGTCACTTTTTGTGCGATTGTCGGGGATTGGGTCGATGATTCTCCGGCGCCACTTTGGTCTGTCGCATACACTTCGGCAGTGTGGTTGAAGTGGACGGCACCTTTTGCACTGGCTTCAATGAGTGCCACAATACCGCGAATAAATGGAATGCGACGAAGAAAAAGTACCCATCGAATCTCTTTTTTTGGTGTCTCAAAAAAACCAATCGTCCCATCGTGTCGGCGCATCGCGGTCACATGCGCGGTACGTCCGACAAACATCACGCCCTCAATGACGGCCTGTCCACCGTACGCTGTGCGCGATGGGGGGGCAATCGGTGTATCGGACGGTGGCATCCACATCACTCCTCTTCTTCCTCATTATAAACGAATCGCGCTGCATTGTCGAGGTGCATTGCGTTTGACCAGGAACGATCAGAAACGATATGCTAGACGTATATGCACACATCAAAGGTGATCGAGATGACAGATGAGGAATATATGCGCTTGGCATGCACACTTGCTGGCGCAGCGATCGGACAAACAGGAACGAACCCCGTCGTCGGGGCAGTCGTCGTGCGCGACGGACGCATCGTAGGCATCGGGGCGCATCTGCGCCAAGGGGAGCCGCACGCGGAAGTGCACGCCTTAGGCATGGCGCATACGGCCGCACGAGGTGCGACGCTGTACGTGACGCTAGAGCCGTGTGCGCACACAGGCTTGACCCCCCCGTGCACCGATGCGATTCGCCACGCCGGTATCGCCCGCGTCGTCATCGGGTGCGTCGATCCCGATCCACGTTGCCGTGGCAAAGGCATCGCTGCCTTAGCGCGATGGGGCATTTCCGTCACGTGTGGCGTATTGCCCGAGCAGACGCGCGCACTGATCGCTTCGTTTGCCCATCGCATCGAGACAAACCGTCCGTATGTGACGCTGAAAATGGCGATGTCGCTTGACGGCGCCCTGGCGACATCGAGCGGCGAAAGCAAGTGGATGACCGGCGAACGTACGCGCGCAGCAGGCCGCGCCTTGCGCCATATGCACGATGCCATCGCGATCGGGATCGGTACGGCACGCGCAGACGACCCCCTCCTTACAGTACGTACCGAAGGCGGGCGCGATCCCGTGCGCATCGTGTTTGACTCCCAGCTGCGGCTGCCCCCGACTGCGCGTCTTCTTGCCCCGCGCAATGACGGTGCGCCAACGGCGATCGTCTGTGCAGCGCACGATGCACCACGCGATGCTGAGGACGCTTTGCGCGCCCGTGGAGCGCACATCCTTCGTACAGATGCGCCGACGCGCGTCGATGCGGCACAAGCGCTGACGATGCTTGCTGCGATGCGCATCGGGAGCGTACTCGTCGAAGGTGGAGGCATTTTGGCGGGTGCACTGCTTGAGTTGCGGCTCGTGCAGCGCGTCGTTGCGCACATCGCTCCAATGATTGTTGGAGACGGGGCAAAGAGGGCATTCGTGTTTGATGGATCGCCCCATTTGATCGAATCGATCAGGTTTTCCAATGTATCGATCGATCAGATCGACGACGATATCGTCTGGAGCGGCACACTGGATACGTAACGATGGAAGACACAAGCGGATGAAATGGGGATGCACATGTTTACAGGATTGATTGAAGCGGTCGTATGCATTCGCGCAGTACACACACGAGAAGATGTGCGCGTTTTGGACATTGCGACACCGGATATGCCGTTTGATCTGCGCATCGGGGACAGCGTCGCGGTACATGGCGTATGCCTGACGGTCGTGCGCATTATGGAAGATGCGTTTGTCGTCGAAGTCGTTGCGCAGACGAGATCCAAGACGACATTGGGCCAATTGGAGGCGGGTGCACACGTCAACATCGAGCGCGCCTTACCGATCGGTGCGCGCTTAGGGGGGCATATCGTCCAAGGCCACGTCGATGGCGTGCTGCACGTGGCAGCGGTAGAGGACGGCTGGATTACGTTGCATAAGCCAAGAGGGGCGCCGATCATTGCACAAGGATCGATTACACTGGACGGGTGCTCATTGACCGTCGCGGCTTTGGATGATGCGGCGTTTTCGATCGCGCTCATTCCGCACACGCGGGCCCATACGACGCTTGGATCGTTGCGCCCTGGAGACGCTGTGCACGTCGAGTACGATATGATCGGGAAGTACGTCGCGGCAC
>JAGWXQ010000095.1 GCA_018969805.1 Paenibacillaceae bacterium
ATGCAGGCGCGGTCGTGTGCTATACTAAAGGTGTGAGGTCGTGCTGTGGACGGGGGGAGTGGAGCAAATGCGTGCGTTGGTGTTGTGTTTGGTGTTGTTGGTCGGCTGTGCTGCCCCACATCACGCGGGGCATGGGTCGAAGTCTGATGGGCATGCATCTTCTGTGCAGATGACGATCGATGCGGTGGATGTGCAAGCGGGCGTGAAGACGGGGTTGGGCATCGCGTTTGATGACGATGGCAAGCGCATCACTGCGTTTGGGTTGTTGCACGAGCGTCCGCTGCATTTGATCGTCGTGCACAGCGATTTGCGCGTCTTTGACCATGTGCACCCGACGTTGCAGCCAGATGGGACGTTTCAGATTGAGATGGCGTTTGCACGACCTGGGACGTACTTTGTGTATGCGGACATCAAGCCTGAGGGGATGGAGGCGATGACCGTGCACGGGTCGCTCGTCGTTGGCGGAAATGGGAGCGCCCCTGGTGCGTGGGTCGTCGATCGTTTGCCCCGCGTCGATGAGCGTACCCAGACCGATCGCGACCTCGTCGCTGCGTTGTCTTTGGGTACGGTGCCTGTCGGAGATGTGGTACTTCCGTTTGCGATCACGGACCGTACAGGTGCCCCTGTCGATGATCTTGAACAGTATTTGGGTGCACTTGGGCACGTCGTCATCGTCTCTGCCGATGGGAAGCGCTACGTGCACGTCCATCCAGAGAAGTCCGACACCCCAAAGTTTGCCGCGTCGTTTGATGCACCGGGGACGTACCATGCATGGCTGCAAGTGCAGCGTGGCGGGGTCGTCCATACGTTTGGCTATGTGATCGAAGTGACGTAGCGTCATATGCGCGTGAGGCGTGCGATGCGTTCGCGGTCTGGTGTGACGACGATCGTCTTGTAGTGTTCGTACAGCACTTGACCAGGTTTTCCACTTGGGCGTTTTTTGACGTGCTGTACGGTCGTCACATCGACGGAGACGTTGCTCGACATGCGCGCTGCGCTGTGCCATACGGCGACGTGTGCTGCGTCCAGCAGCGTCGCGTCGTCGATGCGCATTCCTGCGGGCAGACGGACGATGACGTGTGCCCCCGCGATGTGGCGTGCGTGAAGCCATACGTCGGTTGCTTTCGCAAATTTGTGGGTGAGTTCGTCATTTTGGCGGTTGTTGCGCCCGTAGTATATCGGGATGCCACTGCGCGATACGTAGCCGACGCGTGTCGGCTTTTTTTGTGTTTTTCGTGGAGTTTTGTTTTTGGGCTGGAGCTGACGGATGTCGTAGCCACAGTCGTGGAGTTCGGCGATGATGGCATCGATGTCGTCTTCGGTCGCGTCTGTGAGCTGATGGGCGATCGTCTCCAAGTGCTCGATGTCTCCGATGCACGCGTCGTACTGTTCTTGGCGCATTTGGGTGCTTCCGTGCAATTTTTTGTACGTCTGAAAATGCTTCGCTGCATTTTGTGCGGGGGACAACGATGCATCAAGCGGGATCGTCACCGTGTCGGTTTCGGTGTGGACGGTCAGCTCGGTCATGCCTTCGGTGATGGCGTGCATGTGCGTGTAGATGAGCGTACCGTACGTGCGGTACGTATGCGCATTGAGCGCGGAGTCGATCGCTTCTTGCAGGTGCACGCGTTTTTTTTCCTTTTTGGCGCGCTCTTGGCGCACCCAGCTGTGCAGTGCAGGCGTGCTGCGCAGGGGTGTGCGTTCGTGGATGCACGCGCGCAGGGCATCCACGATGTGCGCGACCGATGTGTGTGGCGCATCGATGTGCGTCGGGGTGTACACGGTGACGATCGGAGTGCGCGCATGCGTGATCGTCGGTGTATATGCGTGTGCTTTGATCGGGGCGATGATCGATGTCCACGCTGCCACCCAGCCATCCGTGCGCGCGCGATGGACGATCTCTTTGGCGCATATCGGGCTCATCCCATCGTAGTGCGCGACGATGTCTTTGGTCGGATCGTCGGTCGTCTGTACCCACGCTGCAAAGGTGTCCCCATCTGTGGTGAGCGGATCGGTACGGCGCATCGACGGTGCAGGCACGTAGCGTGCCCCAGGGACGAGCGTGCGGTATCGGCTGATCGTGATGCGCCGGCATGCGTCGAGGACGGTATCGCCGCGGACGACGATGATGTTGCTGTGCTTGCCCATCCATTCGACGACGAGGCGTACGTCCGTACCGACGTCGTCCCAAGGCTGGCGCGATACGATGTCGATGTGGACGATGCGCTCCATGTGGGGTTGGTGAATGTCCGTAATGATGCCGTGTGCACAATGTTTGCGCAGCAACATACAAAACGCATACGGAACTTCGGGGTACGTGCATTTCGTGTGTATGGGGAGCAAGAAAGGCGCGTCGGGGTGGACGCTGAGTGCGTATTTGTCGTTTCCCGTTTCATGGCGCAGCGAAAAATGAATTTCGTGTGCAGAAGGCATTTGGATTTTTGTGATGTGCGCACCTATGAGTGGTGTGTAGGCATGGACGAGTGCGCGGATGACCGCTGCATCGATCGACATCGGGATTCCCTCCTCATCGCATGTGCGACGATTATTGTACCAGACGATCGTGGGATACATCCACTGGGCACTGCATACGGTGTGTACAGGAAGGGGGTCACCACATGAACGGAAAAATGCCTCATTGCCAATCACCGCAAGACGTGTGCACGGCATACGATACGGCACCGACGACGGGGCTTCGCACATCGGCCGCAGCACGCATCATGGATCGCCTTGGACCAAACGTCCTCGTGCAGGCGCGTCGGCCATCGGTCGTGGCGATGTTTTTTCGACAGTTTTATGATGTCATGGTCGGGGTCCTGCTCGTGGCGATCGTCTTGTCGCTGTGGATGGGTGAGCGGTATGATGCCGTCGCGATCGCAGCGATTCTGATCATCAACGCCGTACTTGGCATGATCCAAGAGATGCGCGCCGAGCAATCGCTGCATGCACTCAAAAAGTGGACGGCACCGACAGCACGCATGCTGCGGGACGGCCAATGGCATCAGGGGGCCGCGCGGGATCTCGTGCCAGGGGACATCCTCTCGCTGCGTGCGGGCGATCGCGTCCCTGCGGACGTACGGCTCATCGAGAGCGTGCGGCTGCGCATCGAGGAAGGGGCACTGACGGGCGAAGCGCATGGTGTAGACAAAAATGCCGCTGCCGTACTTGCTGCGGATGTCCCGCTTGGTGAGCGTGTGACGATGGCATACATGGGGACGACGGTCACGGATGGGCAAGGCATCGGGGTCGTCGTCGCGACGGGGATGGCAAGTGAAATGGGGCGCATTGCGCACTTGCTCGATCAGACGAAGGCTGTGCGCACCCCCTTACAGCAGCACATGGAGCAATTGGGCAAGACGCTCGTCGTCATCGCACTCGGCTTGACGGCACTCGTCATCGCCGCAGGTGTGTTGCAAGGACATCCTTTTGGGGCACTGCTGCTCACAGGCATCACGCTGGCGGTCGCAGTCATTCCCGAAGGGCTTCCTGCGATCGTCACGCTCGTACTCGCGCTCGGCGTGCAGCGGATGGTGCAGCATCGTGCGATCGTCCGCAAGCTGCCGTCGGTCGAGACGCTCGGCTGTACGACGGTCATCTGTGCGGATAAGACGGGTACGCTGACGTGCAATAACATGACGGTGACTGCGTCGTCGTGCAGCGACGAGCCACAGCTCGTGCACGCAGCGATGTGGGCGAGCGAAGCACTGGTGACAGAAGAAGGACACGTGATCGGGGGCAATGCGACCGAGAACGCACTGCTGCGATGGGGCATCGCGCACGGTGTGTCGATCTCCCATGAGGAGCGCGCGCAGCGGTGTGTCCGTGTCGTGCCGTTTGACCATACGCGCAAGCGCATGTCTGTCGTCGTGCGGGAAGACGCAGGGCTCGTCGTGTATACAAAAGGTGCCCCAGAGACACTGCTCGCGCTGTGCACCCACGTGTGGCAAGGACGCGTCGTGCCGATGACGGCACAGCACCGCAAAGACGTGCTGGATACAAACGAACGGTATGCACAGCAAGCACTGCGCGTCATCGGTGTAGCGATGCGAACGCTGGATGCCGATACGCCATCGATCGAACAACAGCTGACGTGGATCGGAATGATCGGGCTTGCAGATCCCCCGCGTCCAGAAGCGGCGGATGCGATCAAGGCGTGCCACGATGCCCACGTGCGTACGATGATGATCACGGGTGATCACGTGACGACAGCGGCTGCGATGGCACAGCAGCTGCGCATCGGGGGCGACGCACCGCGTGTCGTGAGTGGATCCGACATCGATGCGTGCGACAAAGACGCACTCGCCTCTATGGTACAGCGCACCGACGTATTCGCCCGCGTCACACCGGAGCATAAGCTGCGCATCGTGCAGGCGCTGCAAAGCCAAGGGCACGTCGTCGCGATGACTGGAGATGGGGTCAACGACGCTCCAGCACTCAAAGCAGCCGACATCGGCATCGCGATGGGTACGAGCGGTACGGACGTGACGAAAGAAGCAGCGGACATCGTCTTGCACGATGACAACATCGCGACGATCGTGGCGGCGATCAAAGAAGGGCGGACGATCGATGCAAACATCCGCAAATTTATTCGCTACTTGCTCTCGTCCAACGTCGGAGAAATCGTCGTCATGCTGTTGGCGATGCTGCTCGGACTGCCACTCCCGCTCGTACCGATGATGATCTTGTGGGTCAATCTCGTGACCGATGGCTTGCCCGCACTCGCACTTGGCGTGGATCGGGCAGAGCGCGACGTCATGCAGCAAGCGCCACGCGGGAGGGATGTGCCTTTTTTTGCCCAGCGGCTCGGATGGAAAATCGTTTCGCGTGGCGTCCTTATTGGCGTATGTACGCTGGTGCCGTTTGCGTGGATGCTGCATGCGCAGTATGCGCTTGCCCACGCCCAGACCGTCGCATTTGCGACGCTCGTCGTTGCGCAGCTCGTGCACGTGTTTGATTGCCGCAGCAGCCGATCGATCTTTCATCGTTCATTGTTCACAAACATGTGGCTTGTGTTGGCGGTGTGTTTGTCTATGGCTATGCTGTTGCTCGTCGTGTATTGGACACCGATGCACGTTGTGTTTTCGACTGTACCGCTTTCGTTGCGCGATTGGGCACTCGTCGCAGTGTGCGCACTTGTTCCGACGATCTTTTTTGGCGTGTGGAGTGTGTGGGTCGACCGTCGTCGGGCGTATCGTGCGGTCGTCCGTGCATGAGCTGTGCGCTTGATCATGGGAGTGCAGTCATACTTTAGGCCACTTCGACGCATCCGTCGCGGTGGTTTTTTTGCGATGGCTTTGCGGTGATGGATCGGCGTTTGTATGCACCTTTTATGAATAGATCGTTATTTCAAACGATCTATTCATAAAATAGGAGTATCGATCAACAAAAAAAGTTTATAACCATAGTATAAATAAGACTTTTTTATTTATAAAAAAATAAGCGATAAATAGCACCCATAAGATTTTTTCTTGTCATAAATCTGTTTTATAAAACGAAAAAATAAAATAAAATGTAAAATAAATTCATAAATAAAGATCTATTTCAATTTTTCACATACATATCGCATAGAAAGGCACAATACTTTTTCTTATAAAATCATCGTTGTTGTGATTGTAAAAAAGATCGATGTTCTTTTTATTCAAAAAAACGATTTGCATTTCGATCATACATATGATACGCTATTCATGTTCTCATTTTTTGTACGCATTTTTTTACAAAATGAATGAGAAACATAAAAAAAAGGGGTGTATCGTGTTGTGAAAAGAAAAAAAGGAATTGCGCTTGATCAAAGATTGCTCACACATATCCAAAATGTAGAGCAGTTTGTTGCGCAGTTTCAATTGAAAGAGCACAAAAAAATGGATAACGGATTGAAGAAGTCGTTTGCGTTAGCGTTTCGGTATTTGTTGCACTTGATGAGACCAGTATTGTACAATCAGATCGATTGGAGTGAAGGATACACCACATTAAATACAGAGTTGTTGGTGGGGTACTTAGGGAAACCAACCACTTCAGTTGATTTCGCAGTGGCGGTCAAGCTCAAAACAGGTGAGTTTGCCATCGTGCACATTGA
>JAGWXQ010000096.1 GCA_018969805.1 Paenibacillaceae bacterium
CCCATCGACGTGGACGAAACGTCCACACACCGCGCATGCGCCACATGCGCATCCAAAAACGTTTGGCACTGTGAAAACGCGACCGGATGCGAGTACACCTCTTGCACACGATGCCACGGTGGCACGTTGCCTTCCAACGGCGCCCCGATTGCATGAAACCGTATTGCATACGACCACTCTGCACAAATGGTGAGCTCCGCACACACATCGATCAACCGATCCATATGCGCATGCACAGAACCTTCGATCGTATTTTCAATTGGAATGACCCCAAAATCGACATCGCCACTTTGGACGCGCGCAAAAATGTTCCGGATATCCGTATCGTATTTGTTTTCCATATCAACATGTACATAACTTTTTAAGCACAAAGTCGCTTCTTCTGAAAACGTCGCTGGTCCAAGCAAGGCGATTACGGCCATCGGATCACCGCCGAACCGCGCGCTTGCTCTGCTTGTGCCACGACGTCCTCAAAAGGTACAGTACAATCCGTTATCCTCGCACCTACACGGGCGATGCGCAAACCGAGCACCGTCGGACGATGTGGACGCGCCAACGTGTCCGTCATATACCGCGCCAATGCTTCGTTGTGCTCCGACGACACAAGCGCCATGACCGTCGGACCCGCTCCACTAAGCACACAGCCAAGCGCACCATAGTCCCGCGCACCCGCACATACGTCCGCAAGCCCCGAAACGAGTCCCATCCGATACGGTTCGTGCAAACGATCGCGCATCGCATGCGTCAACAACGCAACGTTGCCCGTCGCAAGCGCCGCGACGAGCAACGCCACATGGGATACATTGTGCACAGCATCCGCAAACGGAACTGTCGTCGGCAACACCGCCCGAGACGCATGGGTAGACAACGCATAGTGCGGAATCGCCACAACTGCCGAAAGCAGTTCTGGCACCGGCAATACCGCCGCAACGACACCCGCGTCTGTTTGCGATGCCACAGTACATTGCCCATACAACGCCGCAGCCACGTTGTCCGGATGCCCCTCCATGCGCGCTGCAAGCGTCAACATGTCCGCACGCGTCAGTCGATCGCCCATCAGCGCATTGGCCGCCACGATCGCCGCCACAATCGCCGCCGCACTGCTTCCCAAACCACGCGCCAACGGAATCGCACTATACATCTGCACACGTACCGGGGGCATCACACACCCGACGTGTGCAAACACACCCCGCATCGTGCGCAACACCAAATTGTGCTCGTTGACCGGCACCCCGCGCAATGCGTCGCCATACACATCGATGCGCGCCTGTTCTTCCATACGTACGTCCAGCCATAAAGGCAGTTCCAATGCGACAGCAAGCGCATCAAAACCTGGACCAACGTTTGCGGAAGATGCCGGCACACATACACGCACGCTACGCATCGAGCACCTGATACACACTTTTGACGTGCTCAACCGCATCGAGCCGCTCAAGCGCTTCCAAGCACTGCGCATGCGCCGCACGGTGGGTCTCATGCGTGATCAAAATGACGTCTACAGGTCCATCCAATTGCGGACTTTGCTGCAATACTGATTGCAAGCTCACCCCAATCCGCGCAAACAAATCCGTAATTTGGGCAAGTACACCGACACGATCAGCGACCGAAAGCAAGTAAAAATACTTGCCCCGCACTTCTTCCTCCGGCAACAACGTCCGCAATGGCAATTCGCGCGACCACGTCTTGCCACTCACACCGAGCCGATTGTGCCGCACCGCCGCGATCACATCGGCGACGACCGATGCAGCCGTCGGCAAACTGCCCGCCCCCGCACCAACGTACATCGCTGCCCCGATCGCTTCACTATACACGTACACCGCATTAAACACACCGTGAACGGAAGCAAGCGGATGGGCATGATGCACCATCGTCGGCTGCACAGACACCGTGACGCGTTGCCCGACGCGCGCAGCAGTGCCAAGCAGTTTGACCGTATACCCGAGTTTTGCGCCATAGGCGATGTCCGCTTGTGTGACACGGTCAATTCCTTCCGTCGCAACATCGTCCAACTGCACTTCCGCATGAAACGCGAGCGTCGACAATATCGCCATCTTGCGCGCTGCATCCCATCCACACACGTCGGCAGACGGATCTGCTTCCGCATATCCGAGTGCCTGCGCTTCTTTCAACACCGCTTCATATGACGCGCCATCCGCCGCCATCCGCGTCAACATGTAATTCGTCGTGCCATTGACGATGCCACACAGCCGCGTAATGCGGTCCGACGCATAACTATGGGCGAGCGCACGAATGATCGGTATCCCCCCCGCAACACTCGCTTCATAAAACAAATCACACCCATGCTCCAATGCAATCGCACACAGCTGCGCCCCATACCGTGCAACCACGTCTTTATTCGCTGTAACGACTGGTTTCCCCGCCCGCAACGCCCGTTCGATCAACGCACGCGTCTCTTCCAAGCCTCCCATCACTTCAATGACGAGATCAATGTCCGGATGCGCAACAATATCGTCTGCATTCGTCGTCCACACTGCATCGTCCAACAACGTGCCGCGTGGCCGTTCCAGCGTGCGCACGAGTACACGCGCGATGTGTACGTCCCCACCCGTCTGCTTGGCAATGTCTTCCCGATAGTGGTGCAAGATGTGCGCAACACCCGAACCGACTGTCCCAAACCCCATCAGACCGATGCGCACAGTTTATTCCTCCCCTTCCACATACTCAAATTCATATCCCCCGATGCGCACCGTCGCCCCATGCTGCGCCCCGTGCTTGCGCAATGCGTGTTCGACCCCTTTTTTGCGCATAATAAACGCAAAACGTTGCATCGCGTCGTAGGATCCAAACTTTGTACGCTTCGCAATTGCTTCGATTTCGTCACCCTCAACGACGTACACATCGTTGTCCCTCCGCACCGTCAACGGACGCACGGCAGATGGAGTATGCGTAATCACGACGTGGTCATTGCGCTCTGCTTGTACGTCTTGTGCGTACCGTCGATCGCGCTCCACACGCCGTGCAAGCTCGTACTTCAGTTGCTGTACCCCTTCACCCGTCATTGCAGACACCGCGCACACCGTGTCCCCCGCACACAATCGGACAAACGCTTCCAAACGCTCCTGTGCTTGCACATCGTCCATCTTATTTGCGACAATGAGCGACGGACGATCCATGAGCGTCGCATCATACGCACGCACTTCATTGCGGGCTGTGCACAAATCCGCATACGGCTCGCGGCCCTCAATACCGGACATATCTACGACGTACACGATGACCGACGTCCGTGACACGTGCCGCAAAAAATCGTGCCCAAGCCCCTGCCCTTCATGCGCTCCATCGATGAGCCCCGGAATGTCCGCCATGACAAAAGACACCCCGTCTTCGACGAACACGACACCCAAATTGGGTGTCAACGTCGTAAACGGATAGTTGCCAATTTTCGGCCTCGCAGCCGAACACGCCGCCAACAACGTGGACTTCCCGGCATTTGGCAATCCCACCAATCCGACATCTGCGATCACCTTTAACTCCAACCGGACGTTGCGCTCCTCGCCCGACTCCCCTTTTTCTGCAATGTACGGCGCTGGTACTTTGGATGTCGAAAAACGACCGTTTCCCCGTCCACCTCGACCTCCGCGTGCGACGATACACTTCTGTCCATGGGTCGTCATATCCGCAAGAACGACCCCACGATCCACATCCGATACGACTGTCCCTGGGGGCACACGCACGAACAAATCCGACGCATCCGCTCCGTGCTGCGACTTCGTCTTGCCCGCGTGTCCCCGCTCCGCGCGGTAATGCCGCTGGTGACGAAAGTCAATCAGCGTCCGAAGTCCTTCATCGACGACAAAAACGACGTCACCGCCATCTCCCCCGTCGCCCCCGGCAGGACCACCTTCTGGCACATAAATTTCACGGCGAAAAGAGACGATGCCATCGCCACCATCCCCGCCCTTGACCCATACGTTGGCGACATCGACAAACACCGCATCACACCCCCGTCTGGGCATCGTGCACGATACGGATGATCCGCATGTGCAGACATCGCCACGATCCCCTACTCATACAACCCTTGCGATGCATCATATATAAACACGAACGAATTTTCATATGGAGACATAACAGTCCGCGCGCTCCAGCACACTCCAGCGCACATGCGCACATTGGCTCGACACATCACTGTGCCAGCTCACACACAACGCGCGTACGTCGTGCACACTGCATCGTGCGCGCGCATCACATATCGCATCGTACAATACTTCTGGATTACATTGGCCGCAAATCGAAACCGTCAACGCCCACTCCCGCTGCGCACTCGTCAAACGCACGTTTAGCGAAGACGAACCATCCGCAGGAAACGCTTCCTCACACCGATGCAAAAATGTCCTAATGACGAGGGGCAACGATTGCATATCATGCACCGCAGCTACACAGCCATAATGCTCCCCTTGCAATGCAACCGCATACGGCAACGGCATGGCTACGTACGACAACAAAAACGAAGAAACAGAAACAGGAGGAATATCGACAAACGCTTGTGAGTCATGCAATTTTTGTGCCAACTGCAAAATGTATTTTTGTGCTTGGTCACCCCGATCGAGCTGCACGTACCCAAGCAACACCTGCAATGCATTCGCCCATTCGTGCCATTGCGAACGCACCATTCCCAACCAACGGTCGTGCTGATGGTGTTGCTCCAACAACAAGTCACACTGTTTTGCCATTTGGTCCAACGACCACCCTCCTTATGAAACAAGCAAACCCCGACGATGTGCGGTCAGGGTTTGCTGCCCATATTCATTATGCCTCACACGGAACGATACATACGCGCTTGCGATCGCGTCCCCACCGCTGGAAGCGAACAACGCCCGATTTTAACGCAAAAAGCGTGTCGTCCGACCCGATGCCGACATGCGCACCCGGATAAATGCGTGTACCGCGTTGGCGTACCAAAATGTTGCCCGCGCGCACCATCTGCCCATCGGCACGCTTTACGCCCAGCCGTTTGGAGTGGCTGTCTCGTCCGTTTTTCGTCGATCCGACCCCTTTTTTGGATGCGAACCATTGCAAATGCAACATCATGCTGATCCCCTCCTTTCTCCTTCTGTACGACGAACGATCCGAACGTGATCCGGATAATGATGCGCAATCAACTGCATCATCGCCTCCATCCCACGCAACAACAGCTGGACGTCAGGTACACGCGCCTGATCTTCCGAACACACCACGTCCAACTGTCCCCGCGCGCCAGCATGAACCGTGATCTGCACGCCCGTCAACGTCCCTATGGCATGTACCGTCCCAAACGATACCATACTCACTGCAGCACATACGATGTCAGAGCCCTCCGGTGCATAGCCCGCATGACCCGAAACGTCAACACGCACGATACACTCTTCCTGAGGCAAAACATACACAGAAACCGTAATCATACAGAAGGTCGTGCAATACGCTCAATCGTAACCCGTGTGAACGGCTGTCGGTGCCCTTTTTTCTTACGCACATTTTTTTTCGGCTTGTACGTAAAAACGATAATCTTCTTTGCCTTTCCGTGGCCCTCCACAACACCGTGGACAGCTGCACCGACTACGCGTGGCGCGCCAACAAGCGTCCCTTGCGCATCAGAAAGCAACAGCACTTCATCAAAACACACGGGTGCACCGGCTTCCCCTTCCAGCTTCTCCACGGTAATCGTATCCCCTTCGCGAACACGATACTGCTTGCCTCCAGTACATACAATCGCATACATCTGCGTCTCCACCTCCCTCATCGGTCTAAGACTCGTCTACACCAGGTGCCTGCACAAAACAATCGTCTTGTCCGCAGGTCTTTTGTCCCGATCCGCAATTTTTCCCATCGACAACGCCTGACGACCAAATATCAGCGCGTCCCCAGCAGCGGAAAAAACGGACGCGTACCTTGGCTCGTACGGTGGCGTGACCGCTCAAGACATCGTACCACATGATCCGGCAATGCGCAAATGTCTACATCGCAATATATTTTGAGATCGTGTACATGAGTGCAGCTGCTTCCGTCCGCGTTGCTTTGTCTTTGGGTTTAAATAATTTG
>JAGWXQ010000097.1 GCA_018969805.1 Paenibacillaceae bacterium
ATCCTGCACGCTCAATCGCCGCAATGATCGTCGTAATCGCTTCTTCATTTGAATCCAAATTCGGAGCAAAACCGCCTTCGTCGCCGACCGCAGTATTCAGCTTGCGTCCTTTGAGTACGGCTTTGAGATGGTGAAACACTTCTGTGCCCGCCCGCAACGCTTCCGAAAATGAGGATGCCCCGACAGGCAACACCATAAATTCTTGCACATCGATATTGTTGTCCGCATGCGCACCGCCATTGACAATATTCATCATCGGGACAGGCAACGTTCTCGCGTGCACACCACCAAGATACCGATACAACGGCAATCCCAGTGCATTCGCAGCCGCATGCGCCGATGCCATCGACACCGCCAAAATTGCATTTGCCCCAAGCTTCCCTTTGTTCGGCGTCCCATCAAGGGCGATAAGACGATCATCGAGCAACACGTTGTCCAGCGCATCCAAACCGATGATCTCTGGTGCAATGACATCGTTGACGTGCTCAACGGCTTTGCGTACCCCTTTGCCCAAATACCGTTTGGGATCGCCATCGCGCAATTCGACCGCTTCATGCGCACCGGTAGACGCCCCTGATGGAACGATCGCCGATCCAAACCCACCGGATTCGAGCTTCACTTCTACTTCGATCGTTGGATTTCCTCGTGAATCCAGCACTTCACGTGCATACACGTCTTGAATGATCGTCATTGTATTCGCTCCTTCATTATTTTTACGATTTTTATCGTACTATGAGCGTCTTCCCGGTCATTTGTTCGGGGCACGCGATGCCGAGCACGTCGAGAACCGTAGGCGCGATGTCTGCCAATATCCCTCCGTCGCGCAATACCGCCGTCCGTCCAAAAAGAACAAACGGTACTTCACTCAGTGTGTGCGCAGTATTTCTTGTTCCATCGTCATTCGTTACGCAATCGGCGTTGCCGTGGTCCGCAGTCACGATTGCCACGCCCCCCCGGTCCGCAAGCGCATCGAGCACGATCCCAAGACACGTATCCGTCGCTTCCACAGCACGAATTGTCGGCTCAAGCAACCCTGAATGGCCTACCATATCTGGATTGGCAAAATTGACCACAAATACGTCGTGGTGATCGAGCGCATCGACAAACGCGTTTGCGATTTCGTACGCACTCATCTCTGGTGCCAAATCATACGTCGCCACTTTTGGTGACGGAACGAGAATCCGCGTTTCCCCAGGCAATTGAACGTCGCGTCCACCACTGAAAAAAAACGTGACGTGCGGGTACTTTTCGGTTTCTGCCAAACGCACTTGGCGCACACCGTGCTGCGCCAATACTTCTCCCAGCGTACAGTCCAAATCTTTCGGTCTATACGCGACGTACCCCCCTACCGTTTCGCTAAACAACGTAAAGCACACAAAATAGACGCGCTCGGGCGCTCGTGCACCACGATCAAAGGCATTGAATTGGTCATTCGTAAACACGTGCGACAACTGAATAGCACGATCGGGCCGGAAATTAAAAAAAACGATGGCATCTTCCGATTTCACAAGCCCTGTCGGATTGCCGTGTTCATCAACGATGACGGTCGGCATCACAAACTCATCGTACACGGAATGCGCATACGATGCCCGAATCGCTTCCACCGCATCCGTCGCCGTCGGCCCTTCTCCGTATACGATTGCGCGGTATGACTTTTCCGTCCGTTCCCAGCGGTTGTCGCGGTCCATCGCATAGTACCTGCCTTGCACGGTCGCGATGCGCCCGATGCCGATGCGCGCGATCGCATCGAGCAACTGCTGCACATACACGACGGCACTATCCGGCGCAACGTCTCGCCCATCCAAAAACGCATGCACACAAACGTCATGCACGCCCTGCGCTTTGGCCATATGCAACAGCGCAATGACATGCTCAATGTGGCTATGCACCCCGCCATCCGAAAGCAATCCGTACAAATGTAGTGTTTTGTTGCGATCGCGCGCATACTGCATCGCTCCCAGCAACGTCTCATTGTCATAAAACGAGCCATCTGTGATCGATTTTGATATGCGCGTTAAGTCCTGATACACGATGCGCCCTGCCCCTATGTTTAGGTGCCCAACTTCCGAATTGCCCATCTGCCCTTCCGGTAAGCCGACCGCACGACCACTTGCCGTCAGCGTCGTATGCGCGCAATCGTTCCACAACGCATCAAAACGCGGCGTATGCGCTTGTGCAATCGCATTGCCGTGTGTTTGTGCACGCAAACCAAACCCATCCAAAATAATAAGCGCAAGTGGGGTCATATGCGCGCCCCGTGTTTTTCCTGCGCTATGCGCACGAGCGATGCAAAATGTCCCGAATCGAGCGATGCCCCCCCGACGAGTGCCCCCTGAATGCTCGGTTGATCCAAATAGGCACCAAACGTCTGTGCGTCTACACTGCCCCCATACAGCTTTCGCACACGCGACGCGTCTCCAAACGCTTCGGCAATCATTCGTTCAATTACAAAGATTGCCTCTTGCGCCTCTTGCGCCGACGCACGCAAACCCGTACCGATTGCCCATACCGGTTCGTACGCAATGACAAGCCGCGCCACCGTGTGTGCATCCGTCAAAGCCGCATCGTTCATTTTCTTGATTACCGCATGCATTTGCTGCGTGATCACATCGACTGTTTTGCCTGCCCGATAAGCGTCAAGCGTTTCCCCTACACAACAAATCGGTGTCATCCCGAGTGCCAACAACCGCACGACTTTTGCGGCGACATCGTCGTCTGTCTCCCCAAACAGCGTGCGTCGTTCCGAGTGCCCTACGATGGCAGTATTGACCCCGATGCTCTGCAGCATTTCAGCACTTACTTCACCGGTAAACGCGCCATGCGCACGTTCGGAGACGTTTTGCGCTGCAATGCGCACGTGCATGCCGCCTGCACGCGCAACGAGTGCCGGCAACAACACAAACGGGGCACACACGACGACTTCCACATCACTGCGATGCGTCGATTGTGCATGACTGTAGTCCGTACACCATTGTTCCATCGTTTGAACCGTTTGGTTCATTTTCCAGTTTGCGCAGACGAGCGTGTTCATTGAGCATTCCCTGCTTTCATTGCATTATGCATGTGTGACAAACGAATCGAGCAACGCCTCAACACCCGGCAACACTTTTCCCTCCATAAACTCCAAAGACGCGCCCCCACCTGTAGACATGTGGTCCATTTTTTCCGCAAGACCAAACGCCTCTACCGCTGCGGCCGAATCTCCACCACCAATAATCGTATAGCCTTCCGTCTGGGCACACGCTTCCGCAATCGCACGCGTTCCGTGGGCAAACGGCGCGAGCTCAAATACGCCTACTGGCCCATTCCATACGACCAACTTCGAGTGTGCGATCATCGATGCATAATGTTCCCTCGTCTTCGGTCCGATGTCGATGCCTTCCCAATCGTGCGGAATTGCACTTGCATCGACGACGCGCGTCTGTGCGTCCGAAGCGAAACGATCGCATACGACGATGTCTTGCGGTACATGAAATGCAACGTTGCGCTCTTTTGCTTTTTCCAACAGCTCCCGCGCCGTGTCAATTTTGTTTGTGTCAAGCAATGATTTGCCGACTTCATACCCAAGCGCTTTTAAAAACGTATACGACATTCCGCCACCGACAAGTACATGATCGGCTATCGTCAACAAATGATCAATGACACCGATTTTGTCTTTTATTTTCGCCCCTCCAACGATTGCCGTAAACGGACGTTCCGGATTTGTCAGCGCCTTGCCCAATACCGATAGTTCGCGCTCCATAAGAAGTCCCGCAACCGCAGGAATGATTCGCGCGACACCGACTGTCGATGCGTGTGCGCGGTGCGCTGCCCCAAACGCGTCATTGACATAGATGTCTGCAAGGTTTGCCAACGATTCCGAAAAAGCTGCATCGTTTGCTTCTTCTTCAGGATAAAAACGGACGTTTTCCAGCAACAAGACATCACCATTGCCCAACGCAGCGACGTGTCTTTGTACTTGCGGTCCAATCGCTTCGTCAGCTTTATACACAATGCGCCCAAGCAATTCGGTCAACCGCTGCGCCACTGGTGTCAACCGCAACGATTCCACGACGTGTCCGTTTGGCCGCCCCAAATGGCTCATCAGTATGACTTTCGCACCGTGTTCAATGCAATGCGCGATCGTCGGTATCGTCTCGCGAATGCGCGTATCGTCTGTAATCGTCGTACCGTCCAGTGGGACGTTGAAATCCGCACGAATAAGCACTTTTTTTCCGGAAACGTCGATGTCGCGCAGCGATTTTTTTGGGGTATTCGTCATGCACTGCATCCTTCCTGTTGTGCCATGTACGCTGCCAAATCGATCAGACGATTGGAATAACCCCACTCGTTGTCATACCAACCGACGACTTTCACCATCGTACCATCGACGACCATCGTAGACAACGCATCGACCGTGCTCGAAGCCGGATCACCATTGTAATCGCTTGATACGAGTGCCAACGTATTGTAATTCATAATGCCTTGCAACGTCGTATGGGCAGCTTTTTCTAGTACAGCATTGACTTCTTCCACAGTGACAGGGCGTTGTACTTCCGCTACAAGATCAACGATCGATACGTTTGGCGTTGGTACGCGAAACGCCATTCCATTGAGCTTGCCCTTCAAATGGGGCAATACGAGCGACACTGCTTTAGCCGCACCAGTCGTTGACGGAATAATATTGACCGCAGCTGCGCGCGCACGACGCAAATCTTTGTGCGGTACGTCCAGCACGGCTTGGTCGTTCGTATACGAATGGATCGTCGTCATCATCCCACGCACGATGCCAAATTCGTCGTCGATCACTTTGGCGATCGGCGCAAGACAGTTTGTCGTACACGATGCATTGGAGACGACATGGTGCTTCTGGGAATCGTACGCGTGTTCATTGACACCCATAACGATCGTAATGTCTTCATTTGTTGCGGGAGCAGAAATGATGACTTTTTTCACACGACCGCCTAGATGTGCCTGCGCATGATCGCGATGCGTAAATCGACCCGTCGATTCAATGACGACATCGATTTCCGCACCTGACCAATCGATAAGTGCTGGATCGCGCTCCGAAAACACCCGAATCGCACTGCCATTGACGATAAGCTGTCCATCGGAAACTTCAACCGTGTACGGACAAATGCCATGTGTTGAGTCATACTGCAACAAATGTGCCAGCGTGTGCACATCGGTCAAATCGTTAATCGCCTTAACTTGTACCCGATCGGATTCGAGCGCTGCACGAAGGACGTTCCTCCCGATGCGGCCAAATCCATTAATTCCGATCCCTACAACCATTTCCCTCATCGCCCTCTCCAAAAATATGTTTGTGCACAGATCACTGCTTTATCCTACACCACACATGCCACGAACGCAACCCAAATCGCCTCATTCTGTTCCCATCCCACAAAAAACACACATTATGTGAGAAACAACATATACAGCAATTTTGCCACTTCCGCACGTGTAATGCGTTCTTTTGGACGCAACCGGCTCATATTTCCTTGAATCAATCCCGCACGCAACGCCGTTTCAATGGACTCTCGAGCGTACGGTGCAATGCGGTCGCTATCGACAAAATCAATGCCCAAATCAATGCCCTTAGTCCATTGCTTGCCCATCATTCGGACTACAATCGCAATCATTTCCTCACGCGACACGTACCCCTCTGGACGAAACGTCATATCTGGGTATCCGTTTACATACCCTGCCGCAACAACCGACGCAACGAACGGCGCGTACTCCGAATCTTTTGCGACATCCGAAAACACGACCTCCTGTGTCGGACGAGGCAATTGAGCGATCCGCGCAATCATTTGTGCAAGCTCTGCACGTGTCACGTGCGCTGTCGGCACAAACGCACCTGAATCTGTCCCCCGCACAATCCCTTTGGCAGCCAACGCCGTAATGTACTCAAACGCCCAATAGTTTGATTTGACATCGTGGTATAACGGTGAAAGCTGGGCCACAAATACGCGTTCAAATTGGTTCATCTGCACAGATACCGACTGCTCGGCATACGCTCCACCGATATTGGTTACAGT
>JAGWXQ010000098.1 GCA_018969805.1 Paenibacillaceae bacterium
CATCGCATGTTCTTGAACAATCGTACGCAATTGCCTCCAATCATCGACCGCGACAACAATCGGACGCAAACCACTTTGGACCACATGCTGCACAAACGCGATCGAATCATTGACCATCAGCGCAACCCACGGCAAACGGGGCTCAACGAGCCGCAACGTCGTTCCCATCAACGCAATTGCACATACGGTGCCGATGAATACAAGCAGTATGCGTTTGCCGCGCCGTGAAGACTTCATCCGCTGCGTCGCCCCTTTGCTTGATCGGAATTATGCGAGATGACGCAAAAAACCTTTCCGTGAACGAAACAATTGAATGTGCTCAAGTGCCATTCCTGTACCGAGTACGACGCAATCAAGCGGGTGTTCGGCGACGAGTACAGGCATCCCCGTCTCTTTCATCAACAATTTGTTGAGATGCGTCAGCAACGCCCCTCCTCCGGTGAGCACGATGCCCCGATCCATAATGTCTGCCGATAGCTCCGGAGGACACTTTTCCAAAGTCACTTTCACCGCATCGACGATGCTCGTGACCGTCTCATGCAACGCTTCGGTAATTTCCGTCTCCCGCACGACGAGCGTCTTCGGCAACCCTGTAACGAGGTCGCGTCCGCGAATGTCCATCGTACGACGCCCATCCCCGACCATGGCCGATCCAATGTCTATTTTCAGTGCCTCCGCCGTCCGCTCACCGATCAACATATTGTACGTTCGCTTAATGTATTGCACGATCGCATCGTCCATCTCATCGCCCGCCACACGAATCGAACGGCTCGTCACGATGCCCCCGAGGGAAATGACCGCAACTTCCGTCGTCCCCCCACCGATGTCCACGACCATGCTTCCCGTCGGCTCCCATACAGGAAGCTGTGCCCCGATCGCTGCAGCAAACGGTTCCTCAATCAAAAACGCATCTTTTGCACCTGCTTGGCGCGTCGCGTCTTCAACCGCACGGCGCTCTACCGCTGTAATGCCTGACGGGACACAAATGAGCACGTTTGGATTTCCGAACAACGTACGGTGCGCCTGCCGTGCTTGACGAATAAACGCTTTAATCATTGTGGCCGTCGTATCAAAATCCGCAATGACCCCATCGCGCATCGGACGAATCGCCCGAACGTTTCCAGGGGTCCGACCGATCATGCGCTTTGCGGCGTCTCCGACGGCCTCAACCGTTTTCGTATCCGTACGCACTGCGACAACAGAAGGCTCGCGCACGATAATCCCTTTGCCATCCATAAACACAAGGGTATTTGCCGTGCCCAAATCAATGCCCAAATCGCGCGCACGCCAACCTGCAAACATCGCTGATGGCCTCCTCTTCATCACGAGCAATCTGCGCCACAACGTTCATTGTACCACATCCACACCCGATGCTCCAAATGCCCTACTGCGCATTGCCCCACCGGCACAACAAGGAATCGTCCTATATTTTCACGACCCGAACCCATGCGCTTTTCTATGGTTCCAGCCGAATGCGGATGCGCAGCAGTCCCACTTTTACCATCGCTTGATAGACGATGACAAGCAGGGGCCCGAGCAACAAACCTACCCCACCAAAAATCTGAAACCCGATATACAAACTCATCAGTGTCGGCAATGTCGCAATACCGAGATGGTCCCCAAGTATTTTGGGCTCAATCGCACGACGCACAATCGTAATAACCAAAAACAATACGATCAATCCGATCGCAAGCGTCGCCTCGTCTTTGGAAAACGCATACACCGCCCAAGGTACGAGCACCGATCCTGTACCAAGTATCGGCAACACATCGACAAGCATAATGACGAGGGCAATCACAAACACATGCCGTACGTCGAGTATCCACAACCCTGTTGCCGTCAGCACATACGTTAGGGAACTTAAAAAAAGCTGCGCCCGAAAAAAACCGATGACCGATTGCCGCAACTTCATCAGCACGGTTTCCACTTTTGTTTGTGACTTCGTTTCGAAGAATGACAAAAAAAAGTGTTTGAGCGTCGGAAGATGATACCCAAACAAATAGACCGAAATGACAAACACAATACACGTCAGCATCAGCTCCGGCAAAGAACCGACCCAACCTACGAGCATCGCAGAAATTCTCGTCGTAATCGTCTGCAACGCTTGTACTTGTCCCGTAAACGCTTGCTCAATATGCGCCACAACATCGACCGATACGTGCCCAAGCAACTGGCGCAATCGTTCCAACGCCTGCTCAACCACGTGCTGCACGGCACGCACATCCATGTTGCGCAAGAGAATCGCAAGCTCTGATACCGCTTTAACAATGCCGATGTACGCGATCCATCCCCCAAACACAACACACATCGTACTTGATACCGTCACCGCCACAAACCGGTTCATCCGCATCGTGCGGATCATTACCGCATGGATCGGTTCCATCAGCAACGCCACAACGAGCGCAAGTAAAAATGGTGCTCCTACAGTAAGCATTCCATATAAGAAAACAACCCCAGCTGCGATAATGAGCATCGTACGAATCATGCGCCAACCTCGCTTTCCAACGGTGGGGTGACGAGCGCTGTTCGTTGCAAAAACGACACATCGCTGTAGTACGTGCGCGCCACAAGCCCGTTTGGCCCACAACATCGCGCCTGCGCACACATGCACAACAACGATTGTACGTCCGGATGCGCCTGCGCACGCACAAACAACTGCTCAAGTGGGGTGTCCCGTACATTTCCAATCGGCGCAGTATGGACAAAATCCGTAACAGTGACAGCACCAGTGAACATATTGATATTGAGCCGATTGCGTCCATCGGGATCGTTGCGCACGGTCACTTGCGGGGCAGCCCACAAACGTTTCCACAAATGCTGATCTTGCTCATTGCCGCATGGAAAAAACGGCAACGTGCCAAACAACATCCACACGCGCACATCGTGCACATCGAGCAATCGATGCACGAGGGCACGCATCCGATCCAAATCCAACACCGGCAAATTTTTGGCAAACGATGTCGGATACAGCGGGTGTACTTCGTGTCTTCTCGCCCCCATCGCCACGACATCGGCGTGCAGCTGTTCGATGTGGGGCTCGGTTTGGGGACTGAGCATCGTTTCTATCGATACAAACGCGCCTTGATCCGCCATTCGCCGCGCATTGTCTTGCATCGCCTCATACCACCGTTGCCCGATCGCAGCAGACGCCCCCGGCATGTTCGCAAACGATGTATGCGCATAACTGTCCGCATCGGCCGCATTGTGCGAAATATGAAATACATCGACGACATCCGCCACATACGCATATCGATCGAAGTCCAACGTAAAATTGGTATTGACTTGCGTCTTGACCCCGCGCGATTGTGCGTACACGAGCAATGGACGCAGCGTATCGCGCACAACACGCCGCACGAGAAACGGTTCCCCACCCGTAATACTCAGCGTACGCAACGTGGGCAACGCATCCAATGCCGCAAACAACGCATCCAAAGGCATCATTTCCCGCTCGACCGCACGCAATTGCTCGCCGACAGCGCAATACGCGCAGCGCATATTGCACCGTTCTGTCACCGTCACTTCGATGCTTGTAAGCGTATGTTTCCCGCGCCAATGCGTCAGCGGATCCCAATCATCACTATGCACGATGTCCGTCCACCCTTTTTGTGTGTGTACTCATACGCATCCCCTATGAAAACAGTGTTCCAGAAGTCTGCTTGTTGCTTGATCAAATTCGGAACTACATTGATTACTCCAAGCGCGTATACCTGCTGCGCGCCGCATCGCGTACGATTTCCTCCTGACACGCACTGCGCAGCGCCTGCGCAAGCACATCGCGCAAAAACTCGGGCAAATAAAACTGTGCGTCCTCATAATGGGCAAATGACGGATATCCGACCCCAAACGTAAACATATCAATCGTCGCCACACAATACGTGCACTCGTCGCACAGCAACTCCCCACCGACGGTTACTGCGTCAATCGTCCGTGGATGGTCACCATCCCACGTACATACGACGTGCATTCCATCCAAACACAGCATCCCGAGCGTATGTCCACGAAATCCAAAACCACGAAACGTCCCGTGGACGTGCGCCGCATCACACGAGCGCACGAGTGCTTCGCGAATGACGTGGCCACGTACGCGCAGACGTACAGGATGAATCGGCGACGGACAACACGCAAGCAGCGCCCCGACGGAGAGCGCGCCTTGGTTGAGCGCAGTCAGCACTTGCCCACAATTGACAATGCCGACGTCCGCCTGACAGTGCATGCGCAAGGCGGATGCAAGAACGTTTCCAAGAACAGACTCCGTTACAGCGGAAGCCGCGATCGGCGCATGCAGCGTACCGATGTGGCGCGTCAACGCATGCAGCCACTGTGCGCGCTGTGTTTGCCACCACAACGTCAGCGCACGGTCTGGAACCACCCCATCCGTGCGCACGACACCCCCCTGGACGATCGGCGATCGATCGTCTTGCAACCGAATGCGCACAACACCGACGTGGGAGCCATTTTTTCCCGCGGCTCCGATCGACACCCGATCTACGGTCATCATCGGATCGCAAACATGGTGTGTATGCCCGCCCAAGACGATGTCAATGCCCGGCACATGCGTCGCCCACTGCTCATCCATCGGCAGTCCAAGATGGCTCAGCAAGACGACGACATCGACACGATGCACTTCGCGCAACTCTGCGGCGATGCGATGCGCCACTGCAACCGGATCTTCGACACGCCACCCCAGTGCCTCGTAAAACGCCACAAACGGTGCCGTAAGACCAAATATACCAAATCTCAGCCCCGCTTTGTCGGCGACGACGTATGGGCGCAACCAACGCGCACGATGGCTCGTCACGTTGGCACAAACGACGGCAAATGCGGCATGCGCATACATGTCGTTGAGCGCGTCGATCGGAAAACCGAGCCCTTCGTTGTTGCCGATCACCGCTGCGTCATAGCCCATTTTATTCATCATCGCTACATTTGCTTTGCCAAGCGAACCTTCTGTTTCCGGACGAAACCGATCTGCGCAATCGCCAACGTCCAGGCGCAATACCCGGTGTGCTCCATACGTTTGCGTATATTCGGAAAACACTGTCTGAATCCGCAACATTGCCTCAAAATCGCTGTGCACATCGTTTGTATGCAAGACGATCCATTCGCGTTCCACTTCTCGTCCCCCTGCGCAACGACTGTGGCCGACGCACTGTGTCACGTGTCGTACACCGTGTCTGCCCAGACGTACCGATTGCGCCCCGTACGCTTCGCCTGCTGCAGCGCATGGTCCAAAACGTGCAGCACGTGTTGCAACGCCGGTGCGCCACAGCCACACTGGCGCGCAGGCACACGCAGCGCACCAATGCTTACCGACAACGCACTGATCGCACCTGCTACGATCGGTATGCGTGCAGCATCGCTGCGCAACGACTCCGCGATGTCCCACGTCATCGTCGGATCGATGCATACGAATTCATCGCCCCCGTACCGCACAAACACACAGTGTGGATGGTTGTTCATCCACGTCTGCGCCACAGCGCGCAGTACCCCGTCTCCTACGATGTGCCCGTACCGATCATTCAACTCCTTGAAATTGTCGATGTCGATGAGCAGCATATGCATTCCATGATGTGCATTGCTCCACCAACGGTCCAAATACAACCGATTGGCGCATCCTGTCAATGCATCCGAAAGCGCCAACTGCTCGATGTGTTCAAACGCATCGCGCAACTGTGCACGCACATCGGCATCCTCGACACGCTCAAGCAGCTGTGCTACACGCATACGGATCGATTCAATCATCAATGATCACTGCCCCAAACACGCTGAATAAATCCCGCACGTCCAGAGCCGATCCGATACGCTGCATAATGCTGCGGATTTTTTGTACAATACTGCTGATGCATCGGCTCCGCTTCATAAAACGGCTGCACCGGGGCGATGCGCGTCACAATCGGTTTTGCAAACACCCCGCTGTGCTGCAGTGCTTCTT
>JAGWXQ010000099.1 GCA_018969805.1 Paenibacillaceae bacterium
TGGATTACAGCCTTGTTTATTTCATCCACGTTCTTGGGGCGCTTATGGTTGGGTTTTACCTCATTATGCCGTTTGTGACGCTGACGCTGCGCGGGCTGACGGCACCGGTGCAGATCGGGTTTGCGCGCGGGATGCGAAAGCTCAATACGATTGCGCAGTGGTTGTTGATCGTCCAGTTTTTGACAGGCGGGTATTTAATTGGGCTTGTGAAAGGGTTTAGTGTACCGTGGATGGTGTCGGTCGTCGTCGTGTTTGTGTTGCTTGGGGCGGCATCGGGAATGCTCGGCGCATCGCTCAAGCGCATCGTCAAGTCGGCAGAGGGCATCGGAGTGGGCAGTGTGGCAAGCCATGCGACCAGAGCATTGTTGTGGAGCATTGTGGCGTCGTTGTCGGTGCTGTACTTGACCGTATCGATGGTGTTTCCGCGCTGGATATGATGCGTCTACGGCGTTTGCAGTTCGTCCAGCGATTTGTGCACGCTTGGTGCGAGATGGATGAGAAAATACGTGACTGCGGGCATGTCGAGCGCGCGCAGTGATTGCAGCGTTTGCGCTTCGGCATGGACAAACTCGCGGTTGCCGTTTGTGCGCTCGGTGACGCATTTGAGGTATGCGTCCAATATGTCGGCGGCTTTGACGTACGGATCGGCGTCATCGACGCCGATCAGCGATGTGTACGTAGGGCGGATGTGTGCGGGCACGAGGTCGTGCAGCCGTGTGGCTGCGATGCGCTCGATTGCCCGAAAGTTTTGTAGGAGGGCCTCGTTGTGGTGTTTGACCGGTGTCGGAATATCTCCCGTAAACGCCTCTGTGGCATCGTGAAACAGTGCCCGCACCGCACTCCGCTCGGGGTCGGTGTGGACACCGTATACGTCGCGGTCGATCGTCGCTAAGGTGTGGGCGAGGATGGCGACGTAATACGAATGTTCGGCGACGTTTTCATGGACGCTATTGCGCATGAGGCTCCAGCGGGAGATGTAGCGCAACCGGTACAAAACTGCAAAAAAATGAGACATCGCAAACATCCTTTCCTGGCACAAGGTGTACAGTCATTGTAGCACACCAAAGGCAGGTGGAGCGTGCATACGAAGGGGATAGCCATGAACAGAAATTGGGAAGCGATTACGCACAGCATCGAGCAGCTCATTACCGAAACGGCGACGAATTTGCCCCAAGACGTGCGGGACGCGATCGAAAAAGCATCGATGCAAGAGGATGCGGGGACGCGGGCGGCGTTGTCGCTGTCTGTGATCGGGCAAAACATCGATTGTGCAACGCAGGCGGTTGCGCCGATTTGTCAAGATACCGGGATGCCGACATTTTGGGTACACGTACCCGAAGGCGAGCACCACAAGCGTTGGAAAGAATCGATACACAGCGCGGTTGTCGCTGCAACGTCCAAAGGCGTATTGCGCACGAATACGGTCGATAGCCTTACAGGGGAAAATTGTGAAAACAACATCGGCATCGGGATGCCGGTCATCCACATCGCGCATTGGGAGCGCGATGAAGCGCACGTCGTTTTGTTGCTCAAAGGCGGAGGATGCGAAAACAAAAACAACCAGTACAGCTTGCCGTGTACATTGCCGGGGCTCGGTTTGGCGGGGCGTGACATTGATGGTGTACGCAAATGTATTTTGCATGCGGTGTATGAGGCGCAAGGGCAGGGATGCAGTGCGGGATTTATCGGGGTTTGTATCGGAGGCGATCGAACGACGGGGTATGCGCTTGCGAAGCGGCAGTTGTTGGAGCGTCTTGATGTGCCGAACGAAAACCCGGTGCTCGCTGAGCTGGAGCGCGTCGTCATGGACAGTGCCAATGCACTGGGCATCGGCACGATGGGCTTTGGTGGAGAAGCGACGCTGCTTGGCGTGCGCGCATGCGTGGCGCATCGTTTGCCTGCAAGTTTTTTTGTGTCGATCGCGTACAATTGTTGGGCGTTTCGCCGACAAGGCATCGCATTGGATGGGGACGGAGCAATCGCATCGTGGCTGTACCCGCGCGGGCAGTCGGTGCAGCGCGAACCGGTAGCGATTGCGGAGGGTGGTTCTGGACGCGTCGTCGCGTTGCACACACCGCTGACTGAGCAAGACGTGCGCAGTTTGCGTGTAGGCGACGTCGTCCTATTCAGCGGGCCCCTGTATACAGGACGCGATGCCGTGCACAAGCTGCTTATGCGTACTGCGCCCCCGATTGATTTGCAGGGTGCGGCATTGTACCATTGCGGACCGGTCGTGATGAAAGACGGAGACGCGTATGCGATCAAAGCAGCAGGTCCGACGACATCGATGCGTGAAGAGCCGTATCAAGCGCACATTTTGCGCACGTATGGCGTCCGTGCCGTCATTGGAAAAGGGGGCATGGGCAAAAACACCCTCGATGCGTTGCGCGAAGTCGGGGCAGTGTACTGCAACGCAATTGGCGGTGCGGCACAAGTGTACGCCAATGCGGTGCGCCGGGTCATCGATGTGCATTGGGCGCACTTGGGCATTCCCGAGGCGATGTGGCATTTGGACGTTGCTGATTTTGCTGCGGTCGTTACGATGGATGCGTGGGGCAATAGTTTGCATCAGGATGTGGAACGGTCGTCATTTGAGAAGCTCACCCAGTTTGCAGACCGCGTATTTGCATGAGTGTCTTCGATATCGGCATTATTGCGTTGGGCATCGCTGTGCTTGTGGGCGTCTTTTCGCGGCGCAAAAAAAATGTGGAACCACCGAATGAATGGGAGCAGCGGTTGCGCGCATTGGAAGCGCAGTGGAATGGGGTCATTGAACGGCTTGATTTTGGGATGATGCGCATCGCGATCGATGGGCGTATCGTACTGGCGAATGCACAGGCGCTGCGGTACGTCGGCGCAACCGAACACGATGTGGCGCAACACGGTGTGCGCTGTATGCGCACGCCCCCGGACGTTGCGCGGCTGTGCATGCAGTGCGCCCAATCGCGCGAACGCATTCGTGAAGACGTATGGTTGGCGCAACAGCAGTGCGCGTTGCACGTCACGTATGCCCCGCTTGACGACGGTTCGCTCGATGTCCTCGTCGTCATGCACGATGTGACCGACGTCCGCAGGCTGGAGCGTGTGCGCAATGAGTTTGTCGCAAACGTGACGCATGAGCTCAAGACGCCTCTTGCAGCAATTCAAGGATTTGCCGAGACGTTGCGCAGCGGAGCACTGCGTGATGAAGAGACGGCGTTGCAATTTTTGCATATTATTGGAGAAGAAGCGGAGCGGCTCAATCGGCTCATCGGGGACGTGCTCGATTTGTCGCGGATGGAGTCTGGAGCACTCGACATGCACTTTAGTCCGATCGAATTGGGCGCATTTGTGCAGCGCACAGTACGTATGCTGGATGCAGAAGCGGCCAAACGGGCGATCGTCCTGCGTACAGAGATTGAGAGCGAGGCGTTTATCGAGGCGGATGAAGATCGATTGCAGCAAATTTTGATCAACGTCCTTGCCAATGCGATTGCGTACGCGCACGACGGCGGTGTCGTGTGCATACGGATTGAAGAAGCGGTGGGCGATGCGTCTGACGGAGGAAGCACGCGCATCGTCGTGCGCGATGAAGGGATCGGTATTCCGCAAGAAGATGTACCGCGTATTTTCGAACGTTTTTACCGTGTGGACAAAGCGCGGACCCGTACGTCAGGGGGGACGGGACTGGGGCTGAGCATCGTCAAACACCTCGTTGAGTGTCATCGCGGGCGCATCTCGATCGACAGTGAAGTTGGTGTCGGTACGACGGTTGCGATTGAATTGCCCAACGTACAATGGTGACGCTTGTGTTGCCACAGTACAATGTGATACAATAAAGTAAAACGATTGTGATTGCGGAAACATAAGGGGGGGTCTTCGTGGGACAAAATGTATTGGTCGTCGAAGATGAACAGACGCTTTCGCGATTGCTGACATACAATTTGGAACAAGAAGGCTATTGTGTGCATCATTGCAACCACGGTGTCGTTGCGTTGCAGCGCATCATGGAGGAATCGTTTGATCTTGTGATTCTCGACATTATGCTTCCGGGGATCAATGGGTTTGAAGTATTGACCAAGATGCGTCAGCGGGGCATTAAGACACCGGTCATCGTGTTGACGGCGCGCAATGCGGAGGCAGACGTCGTACAAGGGCTCAAGCTCGGTGCGGACGATTATATGACAAAGCCTTTTGGTGTCGCAGAGTTGCTCGCGCGTGTCGCGGCGGTCATGCGCAGAGCGCGCAGCAGCGATGGAGACGCGGTGCTCCGTCCAGGGCAAGAGCGCGTCATTACGATCGGGGGCGTGTCCATTTACCCAGAGCGGTACGAAGTGACGATTGATGGTGCGGCGATTTCGTTGCGTCCGAAAGAGTTTGAAGTGCTTCAGTACATGGCCCAGCGGCCGGGTGTGGTCGTGACCCGTGACGATTTGATGAACATCGTCTGGGGCTTTGATTATGTCGGGGGACAGCGGACGGTCGATGTGCACGTCTCGACATTGCGCAAAAAGCTGGAGAACAATCCGTTTAGCGTGCGCATCGAGTCGATTCGTGGGGTCGGATACAAGCTCGTCCAAGTGCGCAAAGCGCTCGTGCATTCGGAGTGATCCGTGTCGAAATTTTTTTTAAAAATTTGCGTGCACCCTGTTGCAATGTTCCGCATATCGTGCTATAGTATGAAAGTCGCCTTTTGAGACGTACATGTTCGTTGCGTTACGCATCGTTCCCTGATAGCTCAGTTGGTAGAGCACTCGGCTGTTAACCGAGTTGTCACAGGTTCGAGTCCTGTTCAGGGAGTCACTTGGAGAGGTGTCCGAGTGGTCGAAGGAGCACGATTGGAAATCGTGTAGGTGTGACAAGCGCCTCGAGGGTTCGAATCCCTCTCTCTCCGCCAGCATACGCATCGGCGCTTGGGCATCGGGAGAAGACATCATGAAGTTCGCGATGCGTGGCATGGCCCGTTGGTCAAGGGGTTAAGACACCTCCCTTTCACGGAGGTAACAGGGGTTCGAATCCCCTACGGGTCATCTCGGTCGGATTGGACGCTTAGCTCAGCCGGGAGAGCATCTGCCTTACAAGCAGAGGGTCGGCGGTTCGATCCCGTCAGCGTCCATCGTTATCGCGGGGTGGAGCAGTCAGGTAGCTCGTCGGGCTCATAACCCGAAGGCCGCAGGTTCGAATCCTGCCCCCGCAATCGATGTTTTTGGAGCTGTGGTGTAGTGGCCCAACATGCCTGCCTGTCACGCAGGAGACCGCGGGTTCGAATCCCGTCAGCTCCGCCATTGTTGCTCACGCATGTTGCGGTTTTGGCTTGGTAGCTCAGTCGGTAGAGCAAAGGACTGAAAATCCTTGTGTCGGCGGTTCGATTCCGTCCCAAGCCACCATTTTTTGCCGTCGTAGCTCAACTGGCAGAGCAACTGATTTGTAATCAGTAGGTTGGGGGTTCAAGTCCTCTCGACGGCATGTGGTGCATTTTATGGAGGATTAGCGAAGTGGCCAAACGCGGGAGACTGTAAATCTCTTCCCTTACGGGTTCGGTGGTTCGAATCCATCATCCTCCATTTGTAGATCGTTGTTCATCATTTGGGGGCATAGTTTAATGGCAGAACAGCGGTCTCCAAAACCGTTGGTGTGGGTTCAACTCCTGCTGCCCCTGCCATAAAGAACAGTCCAACATCAGATGGCGGTCGTGGCGAAGTGGTTAACGCATCGGATTGTGGATCCGACATTCGGGGGTTCAATTCCCCTCGATCGCCCCACCAAGACGTATTGGGGATTAGCCAAGCGGTAAGGCAACGGACTTTGACTCCGTCATTCCCAGGTTCGATCCCTGGATCCCCAGCCATGTGCGGACGTGGCTCAGTGGTAGAGCATCGCCTTGCCAAGGCGAGGGTCGTGGGTTCGAATCCCATCGTCCGCTCCA
>JAGWXQ010000100.1 GCA_018969805.1 Paenibacillaceae bacterium
TGAACTATGCTTTGTGTGCGTATCAAGTAGTTTTCGGTGGAGGTGTTCAAGTATCGACGAGGCCACCACTATTTACGAATCCAATAGGGTTTGCAATTGAGAGGCTTGCGATCCCAATTGTAAACAAACTTTTGCAGCAGACGATCAAATTGACAGAAAATATTTCGTTGCAGTTTGGTCCAACAATTGGTCTCGGTCCAAACGGACTTGCGATCGGTGGGAACCTGTTGTGTGGCAACATCGGTGTGGGGCAACATACCGGATCTGCTTGCCTGACGTACAATTCAAATACGAACAAAGTGGGCTACGCGCTGGAGTATAATTTTGACTCCAACAAAAATACGAATAAAATTCACGGAAGCTACGGCGCGGTTCTCGGGTACGAAAATAGTTTTGCCGGTGGAGACGACAAAATTGAAGTGTGTGCAAACGGCACGATCTCGTGGGATTCCCAGGCATACAAACTCAAATCATGCGCCGAACGATCAGAAGACCGCATTTCCTCCGTTATGTTTGATGTCGAGCGGGTATCGTTGCGCATGGCAACAACGAAAAGCAACAATAAAATCTATTTTCCAAGTGAGGGCATAGGGGTCAATGTGAAATGGAACACGATCTCGAATGCGATCAATGCTACATTGACGTACAGCAACTACGATCGCAATGAACGACACAATCTCAGAGCGGAATTTGATAAAGATGGTGTCGATTTTGGTTACGATGTCAATAAGGGTTTGAATTATCATAAATGTAGAATGGAAGGAATAAATATAGAAGCAGATAATCTTTATGAAATCGCTGAAAAAAAAGCTGAAAACGATTATATCAAATCTCAAACTAAAGAATCGATAAATCCTGGGGAGCCTATTATACAGGGGCCTCCTCAACTACCAAAGGACAAAAATAAGTACTTTGGAACCTCAGATGAGGATCGTAATAATATAAGACAAGGAATGTTAAAAACATTTTTGGAATCACCAGTTCACGCTGCGACGAGAAACAAAATTTTTAAAGATTGTCAAATTAGAGTGCTAGGAAACCTATCGGTTGATGAAAATGATGTAGAAATTGAGAAACAAAAGGTCATTGATAGAAATGACGCAGGTTATGACGCGCATATTTCTATTTGTACAAGAGAATTAGAAAAGGTAATTTCACAAAATCGTTCTCAATTTACATCAGATGACCCAGTAGTAAAAGATGCAAACAATAATTATCGAGCCATGTTCATGGATTCCTGCGTGCAAGATCAAACTATAAAAAATATATCCTTTCAATGCGGTATAAAAAAAGAAATGTTAGAAAAATCGAAAAAACAGAAAGTTGATTTGAATGATTGCATAAAGAAAGAAACAGATAATATAAAAGAACAGAATCTAATGCGTGAACGAGGCGAAGCCCGTTGGAATTCAATCAGGGGCAGTCTTTCTGAAGAAGATGCCATAAAGTATCTTGACAAGACACTCTTTCATAATATTTCTTTCAATGTAACGTGTCAAAGTAAGCGTAAAAAAATTGCACCAAATACGTATGAGTCTGTTTTTGGTTGTGGATTTAGTGCGTTCAACTCATCACAAGTAAATTTTGAATTTGATCGATCGATTCAAGAACCGAAGCCATCCGAACCAGCCGGTTTTAACCTCTTGGATGTGAAAGCGACTGAATTTGGTACAGTCATTGTTTCGTTTGATCAACCGGTATCCGCGAGATCGCTGACTGAGGATGCATTTAAATTCACCTATACCGCTAATGGGGTTCCAATTTATCGTTTTGGAACATTTGGTGGTGTCAGTGAAGATAACAAAACGTTTACGATATTGTATACCGCAAAAAAAGGTGCGAACTACACATTGGAAGTGCGCGATGTGAGGAACATGGAGGGAGTCGCGCTTGATGCTGCGAAATCTTCGAAAGTGTTTGCGGGCGTTGATCAAGCACCATTAAAATTGGTGCGGACAATTGCGATGAACGATGGGACGATAAAAATTGAGTTTAATCAATTTTTATCGATAAATCCGAACAATCCGCCAAGCATTATCGTGTCATATACAGATGGGACTGTGTTTAAGCAACAATACGCCAAAGCACTCACGGTAGAAGGGCGCAAAACGATCATTGCAGATTTTGCTACGATGCCGAATGTGGAATATACGATTACGGTGAACAATGTGCAAGCGGTTAATGGAATGGGTATTGGGGCGGGGGATCCGAAGGTCACATTTTATGGTGTCGGAAAAAATAATTGAGGAGCCGATACAACGGCTCTTTTTTTCTTTTTCTTTTTTTTTCTCATTTCTGCTCGTCCTGGCTTCTTCGCCGCTTTTCTTTTTTTTTGTTTCTTGGCATGGTATACTGAGTGCGAAGGGGATGGTGTGCGGTGTCAAAACGCAAGGTCATGCTTGTATTTGGCGTGCGTCCAGAGGCCATTAAGATGGCTCCGCTTGTGCTGGCTTTGGCGCAGCATGACGCGATGGAACCGTGCGTCGTCGTCACGGCGCAGCACCGCGCACTGCTTGATCACGTATTGCATACGTTCGGCATTCATCCTGCCCATGATTTGGACGTCATGCAGCAACAGCAGACGCTTGAAGACATCAGTGTGCGCGTTCTTGAGCGGCTTGCGCCGGTCATGCGTGCGGAGCGTCCGGACATTGTGCTCGTGCACGGAGATACATTGACGACATTTTTGGCAAGTTATGTCGCTTTTTTGCAGTGCATTCGTGTGGGTCATGTGGAGGCGGGCTTGCGCACGTGGGACAAACATGCACCGTATCCCGAAGAAATGAACCGCCAGCTGACCGGTGTGTTGGCGGATGTGCATTTTGCCCCGACCAAGTGGGCGCAAGACAATTTGTTGCGCGAACAAAAAGATGCAGACTCGATTTTTGTCACGGGCAATACGATTACGGACGTGCCTGCGTTGCTCGCGCAACGCAGTGCTGCGCATGCGATCGGGGCGTGGTGTGCAAATCGGCGTGTCGTTCTCGTGACAGCGCATCGGCGGGAGTCGCACGGAGACGCGCATCGGCGGGTTTTTCGTGCGATTCGTAGGCTTGTCGAACGCATCCCCGATGTTGTCGTCGTGTACCCGGTGCATCCTTCACCTGCGGTGCGTGACGTGGCAGAGGAAGAGTTGTCTGGGCACGAACGCATTCGGTTGATTGATCCGCTTGGGCTTGTCGAGATGTACGATATGTACCGATTGGCATATCTTATTTTGACGGACTCCGGGGGTGTGCAAGAAGAAGCGCCATCATTTGGTGTGCCTGTACTCGTCTTGCGTGATACGACGGAGCGACCAGAAGGTGTGGCGGCAGGCACGCTGCGGCTCGTCGGTACAGATGAGGAGCGCGTTTTTTCGGAGGCGTGGACATTGCTTACAGATGCACGAGCGTATCGCGCGATGGCATCGGTAGCCAATCCGTTTGGGGACGGACGTGCGAGCGCGCGTATCGTTGAGGCATTGGAATATACGTTTGGGATGCGTATGCAGCGACCGGAGCCGTTTGTTCCTGGTCGTAAGGAGTGTGGCGTATGACCATCTTCATGTGGGGGTCAGTGGTATTGGTCATTATGGGCATTTCGATGGTGTCCTTTGAACGTGCAATTGCGTACGGTGTGTGCCTCGGTCTCGTGCTCGGAGTGGGGCAAGCGTGGATGCTGCATCGTGCGATCGATCGGTGGTCGCAGGGACGCGCGCGCAGCATCGGTACGGGGATGCGGCTCGCTGTGCACGGTGTGTGCATTGCGCTGTTTATGCACAGTGCGATCGATATTGCATGGTGGGCGGTATGCATTGGGGTCGTTGGTGTACCGATGATCATTGTTTTGCGTGCTTTCGTACAATTATCCCAAAAGTGACGATGTTGGGTAGCGCAAACAATGATCGGTGTGGTATATTCATGGGGTAGGATTGTTCGGGAGTGGTGGTGTGTCCACAAAGGAGGTGAATAAAAAATCGTATGCATGAAGCTCCGGTCATTATCGTAGCGGGGTTGCACGTGGATTTGTCAGCGATATTGATGATTTTTGTGACCAGTGTACTTGTGTTGGGTTTGGGGATGATGTCGGTGCGGTCGTTGTCGATGACAAATCCCGGAGCGTTGCAGCAGTTTATGGAGTGGCTTGTGGATTTTGTGCGTCAGACGATCGCGGGTGCGATGGACATGCACAAAGGACGTGCGTTTGTCGCACTCGGGTTGTCGCTCATCATGTTTATTTTTATTGCAAACATGCTCGGGTTGCCGTTTGCGATTGTGACGAAGCACGATGTGCCGTTTTCGCTGTGGGGTTTTGATGTCGTGACGGTGTCTGAGGCACTCGCGAAAAAGGGACATGCGGAAGTCGTATGGTGGAAATCACCGACGGCAGATGCGTCGGTGACGTTGGGGCTTGCGCTCGTGGTCATTGCGCTGTCGCATTTTTTGGGGATCACGCGCAATACTGCGGCGTACGTACGGCACTATTTCCATCCGCATCCTTTGTTTTTTCCCATCCATATCGTGGAGCAGCTGTCGAGCTTTCTTACACTCGGTTTGCGTCTGTATGGAAACATCTTTGCCGGCGAAGTGTTGATTGCGGTGCTTATTGGCGCAGGCTTATTTGGGATACCGGGGTTGATCGTGTGGCAAGGGTTCTCGTTGTTTGTCGGAGCGATTCAGGCGTTTATTTTTGTTATGCTGACGATGGTGTATTTCAGTCAAAAGCTGAGTGATGCGCACGATCATTGATGGCGGGGCATCGAAGCGCACACATAATGAGGAGGAACAGTACATGGGTGGATTGGCACTTATTGCAGCGGGCATCGTATTTGGATTGGGTGCACTTGGGGCTGCTCTGGGCAATGGGATGATCGTGAGCAAGACGGTAGAGGGCATTTCGCGGCAACCAGAGCTCAAAGGTACGTTGCAGACGACGATGTTTATCGGGATCGGGATCGTTGAAGCGTTGCCGATTATTGGGGTTGTTCTTGCATTTTTATTCCTCGGGCGCGCGTAAACAACCTGATGTACAGTAAAGGGGTGGGTTTGTGCACTTCTATTGGGAGACGATGGTGTTTGCGATCATTGCTTTCGGTATATTGTATGTGCTACTGAATAAATACGTATTTAAAAAGCTGTTTGCGATTATGGAGCAGCGCAATGCACGCGTTTTGGGTGAACTGAGCGATGCGACCAACAGCAAGACGCAAGCAGAGGCGCTGCTTGCGGAGCAAAAAGCGTTGCTCGATCACGCGCGGACGGAAGCTGCGGATCTGATCGCGCAAGCGCGCACGATGGCGGCGAAGCTATCTGAAATGGCGATCGATGAAGCAAAATCGGAAGCGCGTCGGATGCGCGAAGTGGCGATGCAAGACATTGCGCGGGAACAAGCAGCTGTGGCAGAGGCGATGCGGCAGCACATCGGGCAGCTTGCGGTGCTGATTGCAGCCAAGTTGATTGAAAAGGAAATTGATGCAAAGGCGCAAGCTGCGCTCATTGAGCGTGCATTGCGTGAGGTACACGTCCGATGAATGCTGTCCAAACGATCGCCAAACGGTATGCCAAAGCGTTGTTTTTGATTGCGCAAGAGCAAGATGCGGTTGCTGCGATCGGCGAAGACGTGCGTGCAGTCGCCGAGGTCGTTGAGGTTGAAGAAGTGCGTGCGTTTGTGTTGCATCCGAGTATTCCGGTTCAAAAAAAGCACACCGTGTTTGAAGCGCGTTTGCAGCAGAGTGCGTTTGCAGCGATTCGTTCCCTTGTGCACGTGCTCATCGATCGCAAGCGGCTCGTCATTTTGCCTGCGATTGCGGAAGCGTACGATGTGCTCGCAGAC
>JAGWXQ010000101.1 GCA_018969805.1 Paenibacillaceae bacterium
CCATCAACCCGATGACAAATTTGTTCGACGATGCCCCCAATCGCAGTGCCCACGCGCGCCAAACCACACAACGCCGCTTCTGCAAACACATTGCCAAACGCCTCTGCCCGCGACGGCAACACAAATACGTCAAAAAACGGCATGAATTGCTCTGGATGCAGCACATATCCATAAAAAATAACGTCGTCTCCAATACCACCGCTCTGCGCTTGTTGCTCTAGTCCGATGCGCATCGGTCCATCACCAATGACATGCAACACAAAACGAATGCCCCGTTGTTTTAAAGCAATACACGCCGCAAGAAGCACATCAAGCCCTTTGGCTGGAACAAGCCGACACATGGTCACAAGCTGTACCGTCGCATTGTCATGGTCAACTGGGGTAAACCTCGCTTCATCAAACCCGTTGGACACAACTGAAATGCGGTCACCAAAAGAGACAAATTGCGAAATGTATTGTTTGAAAAATGAAGAAACCGTCAGTAATTGATCGACGCAGTGCTCTAATTCTCGATATACATCAACGAGAAACCGTTCCTCGACCCCCCCTGCCTCAATGCGCCCGTGCAATCGCAATTCTGTCTCATAACTCGAATGCAGCGTCATCAGCAACGGCGTGTGCGGAAACAACTGCCGCAACGCCAGCGCTGCAATCGGATGGTGCGCATGGATCACATCCGGTCGATGGCGAATGCGCATCGATGCCCACCACAAATAATCGCGCAACGTCTGAACATACTTGCGAACGATTGGCGTATGAATCGCTTCATTGATAGAAACGACGTTCCACTCATACGCGCGTTGCCCTTTGTTGCGCAGCCTTTTGGGCAACCAAAACAAGTCCGTCTTCCAACCAAGCGGCGCAAACCGCTCACTGACGTACGGAACCATCGACGACACGCCACCCGGTTGCTCAGGGGGAAAAAACAACGCCTGCATGAGTTGCACGAGATCAACCTTTCCAAACAACAACAGTGTCCAACAACGCTTCCGTCTGTTCAATGACTGTCGTCCATCCAACGCCACACATCGGCAACAGCGTTTCTACCGTCCACGATGCGTGCACAACTTTCCCCCACTGCCCCGCAGGGTCGAGCAACAATTGCAACACTGCCGACAACAAAAGCACGACAGTCACCGCCCACACACCGCCTGCAACACTGCCCCCCACATGATTGGCTGCATCCAATACAGGTACACGGGACATGACGGATGCGATCACTCCAAATATCATCCGACCCGCGATCCACGCACCAAGAAACAATCCCACTGCACAAACCGCCATCATCACGTATGCGGTCGCCTGATCCGCTAACGTAGACAACGATTCTCCACTCTGTGCCGGGTGTGCAGCATTCCACCACGTCCGTATCGAATCAATGTGCTGCGCGACAAAATCAAGGCCCATTTTCGTGCCGAGAAACGAACGAACGCCGTCGTCCAGTGCTGTATGCGCCTGTACATATTGAGATGCCGGTGTCGCCCAAAACCAACTCACCGCAAGTGCAGCAATAAGCGCCAACATGATCGCAATCGATGTATACAAGCCACGATGCCACCCGCGCCATACGCCCCACACAGACACACCCAAGACGATTGCATCGTACGTATTCATACGCGCGGCACAGCTCCTATCTTTATGCATGTTATGCTACAATGTGTGTGTTTCCAATACAAACACATAGAGGAGTCAATACGCATGCTCCAAACACTCGCACAAATGTGGATGTCCGTACGCACATACGTAGAAAGCAACACCTGGGTCGCAACAACTTTGGACATCGGAAAAGTCGCCCTTGCACTCATCGTCATCGTCGCTTTAACGGTCATTGCGCTGCGCATACGCAAGGCGATCATTTCTCGTGCATTTTCACTTATTCATCTCACAAACAAGCACCAAACAACGCTCGAATCGCTTGCTCTATCGGTTAGTAGATACGTCCTGCTCACAATCGCACTGCTGTGCATGCTGGCCGCATTTGGCGTCCAAATCGGTCCATTGCTCGCCGGTGCCGGCATCGTCGGTCTTGTTTTCGGATTCGGTGCACAAACGCTCATTCGCGATGTCATTTCCGGTTTGTTTATTTTGTTTGAAAACCAATACACCGTAGGAGATACCGTCACGATCAATGCAAACCAAGTTACCGGTGTCGTCGAACAGCTGAATTTGCGTTCGACACACATCCGTACATGGGCGCAACAGCTCGTCGTCATTCAAAACTCAGAAGTGCGCATGAGCCAAAACTTCAGTAGACAACGGATGCGGGCGATCGTCACCTGTACCGTGCCGTACACCGTACCGTACGATACCGTCGTCACCGCCGTACACCAAGTCAAAGAACAACTTCTTACCACAATGCCCCACGTCTTCTTGACCGATGCAGACGGTGCGTACGTCGAACTCCCGCAGCTATACGGAATTACTGACATTGAGACGCATCCGACAAACTGCAAATACACAATCGTCGCTCTCGTAAAAGACACACACTACAATGAAGCGTGCAACGCGCTGCGGCTCAGTCTCGCAACCCATCTACTCATGCGTCATGACGCGCAAGAGCTTTAAAAACATGACCGCAACTTCCACGCGCGTAAGCGCACTGAGCGGACGAATGTTTCCTTGATCATTTCCTTGAAAAATACCTTCCCGAACGACTGTAGCGATTGCTACAGCGCGCGCACTGTCTATAAGGGCATCGTCGCGAAACGTCCCACTTTGCAATGGTGTCGCGGCGACAAACCGATTTTTACGCAATACGTTTGCAATCGCTTCTGCAGCTTCTTGTCGTGTAATCGGGGCATCTGGTTCAAACGTTCGATCGGTTTTGCCTGGCATTAAATTTTCATAAAATGCAATCGCAACGTCTTGGGCGTGCCACATTTTTCTATTGATGTCCTTAAACGGAAGAGGGTTAAGATTTTTGGTTTGGAACGCAAACGCCCGTACGAGCAACGAAGCAAATGCCGCACGCGTGACGATTCCAGCCGGATCAAACGTCGTCGGTGTTTTCCCACTCATAATGCTTTTTCCAACAGCGATTCCCATCGCCTTTAATGCCCAATCATAATCCTTCGTATCCGTAAACGTACGAATAGATTGGTCAACATAATACAATGCGAACCGATTTGTCATGAACTCCACTTTGCCCGCATCGGATTCATACTGCCCGACGCGTGTGTATACGATGCCGCTATCGGAAACGAATACCGCCGTCAGTGCCTCCGGATCTTCTGTTTGCTTGGGCACATACGGCAAACCCAACCGCACCATCCCTGGCAACACGGCCTGCGCAACACCATTAACGGCATAACGAATATCGACAGGGTTTGCCTGTTCCGGGACTTTCGCGCGCTGTTCGTTTGTAAGCGTATTGCGTAACGGACTACGCACACGCAACGATATGACATCGTTTTGTAACGCTGCACCAAACGTATCTTCTTTGATATCCATCGACAGCAATGGGGTATGGATCGTGAACACATCGACACCTTCCATCGCTTGCGCACCGAGCGGGGCAAGCTCTACGCTGAGTTGCGATGTCGATGGCGGTGCGTCAATTACGAGCACGACGGGTGTCTCAAGCTCCCGATATACATCGATACGATGCGTATTCAGTGCGACCGAAAAAACACTGACCGCTTGCTGTGCCAGTTCCTTCGACTGCTCAAACGCCTCTTTTTTTAAGACAAAAATCGACTCGCGCGCCGGTTTGATCGGCTGCGGTACATAGATGAGGGCAATGTTGCGCACCGCCACTTGAACAGAACGTACGAGTTGCCTCTGCGCCCGCGACCACGCCCGCTGCTGCGCTGTCGTCATACGCGTCCGCACCGCATCCCCTAACACACCAAATGCCTCGATGTGCGCCTTTGTCAATGCCAACACATCTGTCGCAGCATCCATGTGGGGGACCATCATTCCGTACAGCGTCGCGACGCGCACACATAAATCAAGCAACGTCCCTTTGTCGGTCAACAACGGCCACATCGACCCAATCAAAGTCAACCACAACGTATGGTACCGACCCACGGCAACGATGCGCTCAGCCGGTGTCGATGCACCGCTCGCACGCATCTGCACGTACCGTTTGGATGCGCGAACAAAAAGCGTACTCGCCTGCTCAACGACTCCCGTCATCGCCGATGGTGCACTCCCCCCATCCACGATCGCTCGGTATCGCCCGAGCTGCTCCGTGACGATGCGCATCATGTCATCGAGCTTTGCCAATTCAGTCTCCTGATCCGTTAATGGAAAAGACCGTTTGTATGCATCCGAAAGTGCCTCAGCGTGCGCCTCCGTCATCGTCTGCCCCATTTGTTCCCCGATCGACAGTACCGTCTGAAGGGGTACCAACTCCGAACGATCCGGTGCGTCCGGCGTGCGCGGACGTTCCGCAATGACGACTTCCGCATCCCAGCGCACACGATACGTCCCCGGTACGGACAAACCAACAGCATACTTCCCATCTACCAGCGGCGCAGTGCGCGCGGTCCCCCGCTCGTCTTTCGATTCAATCGACACAGAGCCCGAAAGCGGCTTTCCGTCTGGACCGACGAGCACCCCAGAAAGCACCTGCTCGTAGCCGATCGTAATGGGGATGCGCGCCACAGTCGGCTGTGCCCCCGACGTTGCGTTCACAGCCTCAAGAGAAGCCGTGCGCGCCACACGCCCTATCGACGTTTGTACATCGATGCGGTACGTCCCTTCCACAACGTCACGTTTCCAAGTACCCCCATTGATCTCCTCGACAATGACCGGGGTCGTCTTCTGTTTTTGTGCATCCAAAGGAGTCAATGTGATCGTCGTCCGCTCGATCCAAAGCATCCCATATTCATCGACGACGTGCACAACAAGCGAAGCCGTTTTTTTGTCCGCAAGCACCTTCGGCTTAGGCAAACCGCCAGACTTTGGTGTCATTGCCACTACGTGCATCGGCATAGAAACACAAATAATCGCTACAAGTACGACCCGAAACACCCTCAGCATGGCATAATCCCCTTTGCGCAATGAGTACCGCATTCCTTAGAGCACTGTATCTTCTCTATACACGATCCTATTTTACACCAATGACTTCCCATCGTTCAACACCGGGGCACGTTGCACACACATCCAAATGTACGATACAATATTGCTATCTCGAACGCACGCGTTTCACAATCATATCCGACCGCCTCTATGATCACGTGTTCTAGAGCGCGCAGGCGCAAATTCGGCTCTGCTGGTTCGATACATGCATGCCGTTCGCAGACAATGCTGATGGGGAGGGACACGTCATATGGAACGCATATGGTGGAAAGAAGCCGTGGCATATCAAATATATCCACGCAGCTTTAAGGACTCAAATGGCGATGGGATCGGGGACATTCAAGGAATCATCTCAAAACTCGATTACTTACACGATCTCGGTATTGATGTCATATGGATATGCCCCGTATACAAATCTCCAAACGACGACAATGGGTATGACATCAGCGATTATCAAGAAATTTCCGAACAATTTGGCACCATGGCAGACTTTGACGAATTGCTGGCGAGCGTACACGCCCGTGGCATGAAGCTCATTATCGACCTCGTCATCAACCATACGAGTGACGAACATCCATGGTTCGTCGAATCGCGCAGTTCCCTCAACAACCCCAAACGCGATTGGTACATCTGGCGCGATGCCCAACCCCCAAATCCAGATAAACCGACAGAGCACCCCAACAATTGGGAAAGCATTTTCGGGGGTTCGGCATGGGAGTATGACCCACGCACAAATCAATA
>JAGWXQ010000102.1 GCA_018969805.1 Paenibacillaceae bacterium
GATCATTTCTAGATCATTTTTTATTGCAGGTACTACCTTACTTTTTTGTATATTGAAACTTTCCGATACCTCATTTGATTTTTTAAAAAGCCAAAAAAGTGTCCAGTAATCATTAATTGCATTATTTAGCAAAGGAATGGGATTTCGACGCCACACTATTCCATCTACAGTCCACGATGCCAATTCCGGATTTTTTGATAGATTTTCTGCAAATTTATGCAGCAAATCCCCATAATCTTTCTTGTATCGCGGATTATTTGCAAGTGATTTTATATATTTGATTAAATTTTTGGTCGCAATGTCCATCTTCCGTTTTAAATCGGGTAACAGCTTATCCAACTGCTCTTTAAAACCTTTTTGTTCAAATTTTTCAAAATTCTTTATCACTTCCTCCAGATCTTTTATATCAGCTACCCGCTGTGCGCATTCCTCGGAAATTTCTTTTAGTTTAGTTAACTGAGTTTCTGTCGGATAACGCAATCCCTCATCGGATCTATGCGACGATGCACTGGAAGTCGCTTGGTTTCTACCGCTACCCGGCGGTGGAGGCACGATCTTTCCGCGATTGTTTCCATTATTTCCATTGTTTCCATTGTTTCCATTTGAAGGCGTGCGCACCGGCTTCAATACTACAGGAGCACCCTCTTTTTTGATTTGCATCATAAGATCAACAAACTCTTTTTTTGCTTTTTCAAAAAGTACAGCAGGATTTGCATTTTTTTGAATTTCTGTTATGATCGGTTTTATCTTATTTGTAAATTGATCGTTTACTTCTTTCTCCAATGTACGCAAAGCATCATCTGAAAATTTGAGCACTTTGTTCATTGCAGGCAAAATATATGCTTTGAACGCGTCTTGTGCTTGTTGTTCGAAAAACTTGATGTTCTTCTTGCACTCTGCTTGATGCACAACACACGCTGCCAAAACGATCACAACAAGAAGCACCGCAACTATAAGCGCAATTTTTGAAAGAACGACCCTTTTTATGGCTGTTCCAATTCTTATGGCTGTTCCAATTCCGGCCAATATGTTTAAGAACTGCATAAACAACGGAATTTCCAATACGCCCACTTGCGCGACAGGCTGGTACACCGCAAACACCTGTGCCAATTTTGGACAAGCGTCTACAGTCGAACGAACTACGGATTTGGTTTGCTTCTGCCGCGCACACTCTTGTAACGCATGTTCAATGTCGCGAATAAGCCCAGAAAGCACACGCATGTCTTTATCGGGCTGCATGTCCTGTACGATGTTCTTTGCTTGCGCTTTTGCCGTCATCACGCGAACGAGACCGGACAACTGCACACCTTCGAAAAAAATACACCACGATAGGACGATACACGTCCATACGACCATACGACGCATCGCTTTCATTACGCCAGACCCCCTCCCCCAAAAAAATTGTCTCACCTGATGTGCCGTACATCGAACCACTGCACCAAACCGTGCTGCATTGATGTCTCCAATGCATGATGTACAAAAAAACACACGCGACGAGGACAACATGCCATCGACGATGTGTACAGGAATTCATCGACAAGAACATTGTACCACAAAAAAAAAAATTGTCAATCGTTGTTGAAAAAAAGTTATTGATCGTATTTTTATTTATTCAAGTATATGTACTTTTTATTTTCCTTGATGCATTTTATCTATTCCCATAAAAAAAATAAGCTGCCTTGGCAGCCCATCTTCTTCTGCACACGCTGTGCATGTCGCGCTGCGCAGGAGTTTCATACACATCCCCGATTAAAACATTTATCCAGAGGTCTGTATGCGTCGAGAGAGCAAAAGGTGTTTTTGTGAAACGGATTGATGTATTGAAATACGGATTCGTATCAACTATTTGTCGTATGCGTTTGTCAGCATCCCGATTTTGGAAATCGGCCACAATCCGATGTCCGCACGTCCGACGATGTCCTCTACGGGCACTTCTCCAATATCCCTGCTGTCTGTAGAATGTGACCGATTGTCCCCCATGGCGAATACATGTCCATTGGACACTGTGTACGGCGCAAAGTCTTTGTCGTTGTATTGCCTCTCTTGGTTGTGCATCTTTGCGACTGCTTGGATTAAGTATGGTTCTTTTCGCTCTACCCCATTGATGTACACGACATCCCCGATGACTTCGATCGTCTCCCCGGGCAACGCCATGACGCGCTTGATGTATTGTTCTTCTTCCGCCGCTTGAAACACGACGATGTCGCCACGCTCTGGTGGATGGAAACGGTACACAATTTTGTTCACGAGCACAAGTTCATTGTCTTGCAACGTCGGGGTCATTGACACTCCGTTGACGATGTATATCCAAAAAAAAGAACGGGCGCACCCCAAAAATGATAACAGCAAAAATAAGGATCCACTTCACAAAATACAGCAATTCAGATTTCCACGATAAATTTGGCTCTGCAAACGACGATCCTGATTCCACATGGGCTCCTCCTTGATTATGATCCCAAGTGCACAACAAGACAGCATCCACATAGCTTCACAATGCAACACATCCATCAATGAGCGATGCGTATGCAAAGACACACTGCCGTGTGGGAGGGCGTATGCCCCGACCCACACGCGCCATGATGCTATTTCGTGCGCACGGTGCGCATGCCGAACACTTGCTTGCTGCATCCGTCCAAGCTGTAACACGTAGCTAGAGACGGTTTGCTCGCATATATGTCCCCACCTACTCCATCAACATACCAAACATTGCCGATTATCGGGTGTTGTACTCCTTCAGGGAAAAACACCAGCTCTTGCACATTGCCAAATGCATCATATATCCCTAAGGGCGATGGGTTCTTTTGTCCGACCGGTTGGGTGTGCTGTACACCTCCGTACCACGCAATGCGCTGCAGCAATGGCGTGTCGTTGTTCACATCAAGCCAATAATACGTATTCTTTCCTACTTTTTTCGCAATCGATGGAAACTGCGCCTTGCGGGTCGTCCCAGCAAACGTCGCCATCACGACCCATTCGTCATAAACGGGCAACCGATATCCGTTGCGCGCGGTTTGCGCACGCAGGGATTGTACGAGAACGGCATCCTTAAGAAACGCTGCATCTGTGACTGCATTGCGCAGGACACGGTTGTTGCGGTCTACGTACACTGGACGCAGTCCACTTTTTTCGGATTTTGCATTGAGCCACACAAATACATCTGCTTCATCCAAATTGACGACCGGTTCAAATTGACGTTCTGTCGGAGCTGGCCCCCACAACACCCCGTGAACCTTCCGTCCCTGAGCCAACGAATGTGTACCCGTTTTTCTTTCCCCACTGTACGATGTCCCACCAATCACGATACGTTACTTCGGTGTTGGCAACATAGAGATCTTGTATACGTATCGGCGGCTTTATCTTCTGACTTAAGAGCATATGTTCCAATATTTGTGCGCGGAAGAGCACTTCTTTGCCTTCTACGATGCGTTGGGTCGGTGCAAACGTCACTTTCGCCGTGTTTCCAACCATACGTACCGACATCGCCCCTGGTACGACGATGCGATCCAACGCGTATGGGGAGCGCGCCTGCAACACCACCGTTGCCACATACTTCGTTTGGGGTGCAAATCGTCCATTGCGCAACGCTGGTGTCCACGATACGCTGCCTGTATACGGAGTCGTATCGATGGCCGTCTGCGGCTGTGCTCCGGCCACAGGAGCGACCAACGGCATCGGCACGTCTTGCGCACTGTCGATCATCGCGTACGCTACCCGAAACGCACTTTTTTCCTGTGGCATTATGGCACGTTTTTCTGTATGCGCGATCCACTCCCGTGCATTTGCGCCGATACCTGATGCGAGCGTAGACACGATCTTCTGATTGTATTCCGTCTGTGCCCATTGTGGCAGCGTCACGACATCACCGCTTTCGCCAAAACCAAAGCACGCTTCGTAACAATCGTACGCATCAGCATACGCATATTGGGAATTCCAAAACGTTTTTGTCACTTTAGTGTCTTTGACATCCTTTCCCTTTGTGGATGCCCCTGCCTCGCTATCTACCAACGTCGATCCAGCAACGTACAATTCTTGCTCTGTAGGCAACCTGTAGCCGTTGTATGCAGAAGCGCGCACCACATCAATAGCGCTGTCTTTTGTACTGTCCGTCAGCACACGTCCTTGTGCATCGCGATACGCTGGATCGCGCCCTTCCCGAGCAGAGTGCGCATTTAGCCAGACGAGCACATCCCGCTGCACAGCCCCTACATAAGGCATATCATACGCCGTGCGCCAGAAGCTGTCTGTACCGCCTGAAAACCGATACCCTTTGGCCAACGCCCACGACACCGTATCGTTCCACTGCCGGCGTGTCACTTCGGTCGTACCGAGCGCAAACTTTGGCCATTTTTTTCCATCGATCACACCGTGCACAGGCACGACATGCACCGCGTTGGACGCCGTTTTGGCGAATGAAGCGGTCACAACATTGCCCGCGATCGATACATCTTGCGCACGGGGTACACGCATTGTCATGCCTTCAGTGAGCGTATAAGGAGATTTTGGTGTCAATGTCACGCGCGCTGTATATGCGACATTGTGAGCAAACGTCTGTTGTTGTAGCGCAGGACTCCACTGTACTGTCGCCGTAAACGTCATTGCGTCCAGCGACATGACGGCATTTGCCCCTGATTGGGGTGTCGGCAGAGCGATGTGTGCATCGTCAAGCGATGAAAACACCGTCCGCACGGGGCGCAAACCCATCCGCTCGTCACCTACCGTCGGCACGCACGCACAGTCCCGTACCGACAAAGAACGTTTTTTCGTGTCCCCACCAGCAGCATGCCCTGGATGATGCTGCGCCCCGACGACGTGTTTGCGCAGCGAAGCATCCATGCCGATGAGCCCGAGCGCATTTGGAGGTGCCGTATTCTGGGCTTCTGGCAGAGTGTCATAATATTGCGGTGCCCAATACACGAGACCTTGCTTTTCGCGCACTGCATACATGATCGTCTCGATGCCATTTGACCCTTTATCGTTGTAATAATGGATCACGCGTCCATGTGTTTTTTGAAACTGCGCCGTCGTCTTCAGTGGCGATGTCCCGATCACATACGCCGCCACCGTCCACTCCGTCGATGTCGGCAATCGATCCCCGTCAAATGCACCGGCGACGACTTCTGACGTCTCTTGCGCACGATCGCGAATGATCATGCCTTGCACAGTGCGATATACCTTTGTCTTTCCTGCTTTTTCCGACGATGCGTTGAGCCATACGACCGCATCGACGTACGCGATGCCCGATACTGGTGCATCCCCTGACTCTGACACACGTGCCAGTGAATACCCATGCCCCTGCGCCCACTGTGCGACATCGTTCCACTGCGCTGCGGTCACTTCTGTACGCGCGATGTCAAAATCTGTCAACGACAAAGGCTTCGTATACGTCTCTTGTATCGGCATCTCCGTAAACGTAGAAGCCAACACACGTACGTACGATACCTCATCTGACGATACCTTGGCAACTGCTGGACTCCCTACGCCACACAGCAACAACACACACACGACGATGCGTCCCGCGAACATACACATACCTCCCTGACAATGCTGCGCATTGCGCTGGGTGCATTACGTTCGCGACAATGCTGCGCATTGCGCTGGGTGCATTACGATCGCGACAATGCTGCGCATTGCGCTGGGTGCATTACGATCGCGACAATGCTGCGCATTGCGCTGGGTGCATTACGATCGCGACAATGCTGCGCATT
>JAGWXQ010000103.1 GCA_018969805.1 Paenibacillaceae bacterium
GTCGTGGAGCCGCAAAGAGCTCGACGAACTGATCGCGTTGGCTACGAAAAACGGTGCTAAGGGGCTTGCTTACTTGGTTGTTGCAGAAGACGGGTGGAAGGGTCCGCTCGCAAAGTTTTTTGCAGAAGACCAACAGCGCGCGCTGCAAGACCGTGTTGGAGCATCCATCGGAGATGTGATCTTGTTGAGTGCGGACAAACCGGCAGTCGTGCACCACGTGCTTGGATTGTTGCGCTTGCATCTTGGGACGAAATTGGGTTTGATCGATGCGTCGCAGCATGCGTGTGCGTGGGTCGTGGACTTTCCGCTGCTGCATTGGGATGCGGATGCACGGCGATGGGCAGCAGAGCACCATCCGTTTACGCGGCCAAAAGACGAGCACATCGCTTTATTGGACACCGATCCTGGTGCTGTGTGTGCTCAGGCAGTTGATTTGGTCATCGATGGCTATGAAATCGGCGGGGGCTCGATGCGCATATTCGAACGGACGTTGCAAGAAAAAATGTTTTCCCTGCTTGGCTTTTCGCCAGAGCAAGCGCGGGAGCAATTTGGATTTTTGCTTGATGCGTTTGAATATGGGACACCTCCTCATGGAGGGATCGCGCTCGGGTTTGATCGGCTTATGATGTTGCTTGCAAAGCGGACAAATTTGCGGGAGACGATTGCGTTTCCAAAAACGGCAAACGCCTTTGATGCGCTGTGCGGGGCACCTGCTCCTGTAGATGATGCGCAATTGCGTGCGCTTGCGGTGCGCATCGTGGCAGATGAAAGAAAGTAGGGAATAGTGGTGCATGCATTTGCGCGAACACAATTGGCGATTGGACAACATGGCATCGCGGTACTGGCACGCAGTACGGTCGCTGTGCTTGGTGTTGGTGGTGTCGGCTCTATGGCGATCGAGGCGCTTGCGCGGTCGGGCATTGGATCACTGATCTTGATTGACAAAGACGTCGTTGATGTGACGAACATCAATCGCCAATTGCACGCATTGACGACGACGATCGGGATGTCCAAGGCGCAGCTGATGGCACAGCGTGTCCGGTTGATCAATCCCGCTTGTGCGGTCGAGGCACTCGATATGTTTTATACGGAGCAAACGGCGGACATCTTGTGGCAGTACCCGCTGGATTATGTCATCGATGCGTGTGATACAGTGACGTACAAAATTCATATTATTTGCGCGTGCCGAGAACGCAACATTCCGATCATATCGAGTATGGGGGCTGCGAACAAGAGCGATCCGACCCAGCTGCGCGTATCCGATATTTCAAAAACGCACACCGATCCGCTTGCCAAAGTCGTACGGCGGGAATTGCGCAAGCGGGGAATTGATCGGGGGGTACAGGTCGTATGGTCCCCGGAAACGCCGATTACACCGCTGCCAGAAGAAGTCGAGCGGCTCGTTCCGCGACAAGCCGATCCGGGGACAAAGCCACTGCACCGCAAAGCGGTGTTTCCTCCTTCATCAAATGCTTTTGTTCCACCTGTCGCGGGGTTGCATATGGTCAGTGTCGTTGTGCGCGATTTACTCGCGCAGCACCCGCGCAATCACCGCACCACCTAGACACACGTCGCCGTCGTACAATACGACACTTTGTCCAGGACAAATGCCACGTTGGGGTTCGTCAAACGTGACGATGATGTCGTCATCGTGTGCGGTGACGGTCGCGTGCTGGGGTTGTTGGCGATAGCGGATCATCGCCATGCATGACAATGGAAAGAGGGGGGCTTCTCCCCGTATCCAGTGGACATCACAAGCGCGCAGGGCGGGAGCGTACCGTGCGGGATGGTTCGTCCCTTGGACGACAAATACGGAGTTGGATGGGACGTCTTTATCCACGACGTACCAAGGCGCGCCATTTCCACCCCCGCCGATGCGCAAACCGTGGCGTTGTCCGATCGTATATAAGCTGTATCCTTCGTGTGTTCCGACGACGTTGCCTGTCGTGACATCGACCAGTGGTCCGGGTGTGCTGTGCACAAACGGTTTAAGAAACGTCCGATAATGGCGTTCGCCGATAAAGCAAATGCCTGTACTGTCTTTTTTTGCAGCCACTGGCAAACGCAAGGCGTGTGCGATCGCGCGCACGTCTTTTTTGTGCATCGTGGCGAGGGGAAACAGAGCGTGGGAAAGCTGGTGTTGGTTCAGTTGGTGCAAAAAGTACGTTTGGTCTTTGGATGAATCCGCACTTTTTTTGAGCAAGAAATGATCGCCTTCTTTGCGGATGGCGGCATAGTGGCCTGTGGCGACGTGGGATGCACCGAGTTGTTTTGCGGTGCGCAGCAATTCGCCAAACTTGATTTCGCGATTACACAGTACATCCGGGTTTGGAGTGACGCCTTTTTTGTGCATGTCCAGAAACGACTGGAATACGCGTGTGCGATATGCATCGGCAAAATTAACGGTGTAGTGCGGGATGTCGAGGGCATCACAGACGCGTGCCACGTCGCGTGCATCGTCTTCGATCGGGCATTGCGCATCTTCCCAATTGCGCATGAGCAAACCGATGACCGAGTATCCTTGTTGTTTTAATACGTACGCGCTGACCGCACTGTCTACGCCACCGGACATACCGACGACAATCATCTTATGGCCCCATTTCTTATCAAAATTGTGCACATTGCCCCACGTCCAAAACACCATTGTCACCGCGATGACGCAGATTATTCCTGCATAAAAAAAATCGTACGAGTGTATTGACGAACATTCGCGCGCGTGTTATACTAATTTTTGTGAGAATAGACGCGCGTGTGTAATTATGGATTTGTACTTTAATAATACATATACAATCATAAAATACGACAGACAGGGGGGGACAAACTTTGTGCACAAAATCGTGCACGTCTTCATGTGTTCAGAACAAAAATGGTTCGCGTAAATAGTCATATACAAACAATATTGGTTAGGGTATAATCAATATACAGTTGGTGCATTTTATATACGCCACATGTTGTGCTGCGCATCCGCAGATCAGTGCATCGCTCCGTTTCACAAAAAGCGCCTTTTGCAAACAAGCGACCATCTAAAGGAGGCATCAACAAGCGTTGCGTTGTGTACACAAGTGACTCCACATAAACATACACCATACACCAAGAGGAGGCAACTTATGCGTACAGTGCGTGTATGTTTGTTGATCGTGGTTGTTCTGATGCCCTCGCACGGTTTTGCTGCATCGCGCACCGCGCCTGTAGGGCAATCTGGGTCAAAGGCAATCACAATATCGGCGGTTGCCACGAAAGATGCGAACATTCCAGAAGTCATACAGCTCAATGCAACAACACGCACGGTTTGGCAACCGGTTGCAACAAAAACGATGCGAACGATTTCCGTTAAAACGAGTAGTTCGTGGAGTGCATCAGCAACGCAATCGTGGGTAGATGTATGGCGCATGGGGCAAGACGAATTGCACGTCACGGTCGATGAAAACCCATTTAACGAGACGCGCAGTGCCGCAATCGTCTTTGTGGGCAAAAACATCACGCATACGATCGACGTACACCAACTTCCGAACAGACAACAAAAAACGTACGAACAAGTGAAACGCAAAATCCAGCAGTTGTATTGGTCGAAGTTGCAAAGCGTGCCTCCGTCCGAGCACATGACTGAAGTGATGATGTCGTTGGTTCGTGGGAAAAAATCGTTGGATGATATCGAAATGGACATTGCGCTTAGTGCGGAAGCGATCGAAAAGCGCGATCGGGCGAGAACGTTTGTCATATGGAGGGACGACAAAAAAACGGCTGCGCCGTTTGTCTTAGGAGCACGCAGCCAAAAAAGCGATATATGGCTTGAAGAAGGCAGTGATGTGTCGGAGGATGAAGCAGAACGCATCGCTCATGTCGTCGATACGGCAACGCTCCCTCTGCTTACATCACTGACCGGAATGGAACCGACCGATGTTGATGGCAACGGACGCATTTCGATATTGATCGCCAATACGCTGTCGGTCGATGCGTATGTCGATATGCGTGACGTGCGCATTCCTGCTGGAGCGACTTCGAACGGATGCGAATGCATCGTCGTTCGCAGCGGATTGCGCAATGCAGCGTATGCGCACATCGATCCGACCAATACGCATCTTGGAATAGACAGTACGATTGCTCATGAATTGCAACATATGCTGTCTCCGTCATTAGAACGTGAGGAGTGGATCGATGAAGGGCTCTCAGAGCTTGCTGCGGCGCATTTTATTGAGCAAGCGGTGCCACAACATCGCATGTTGAGCCCACAACAAATGGACGCAGTGCGTATGCACGCCAAAAATCACGACATGCGCAATTGGCAAGGAAAACCGATCGATTACCACATCGCATTTGCGTTTTTCTCTTGGCTGGATGGACACATCAAGCAGTGGACGAATGCATCGATACTGACGCTCGTCCACGCGCACAACACACACATGTTCACACAAGATCTTATAGACACCATCAATACAATGAGTCAAAAAAAACTATCGTTCCATTCTTTGTATGAACAATTTGTCGATGCGTTGGCAAACTAAGTTCTTTTTGAAGTAGGTCTCTTGATTTTAAACTTTTTTCCAATGATCGCGGAAGTGTGCTTTATTCGAGATATGATGTTTATATTTGTAGTAGGAAAGATCTGATTGTATACATTTCTTATGAGATTGTTTAATCCTGGATTGTAAGAATTTGTTGTAGGTAATGAACCCCCGTTAATTGAGATCAATGATCGACGTGGCGATTCCGTCATTGCATAGTAATCTACAGATCGCAGTAAAGAGGTGATCCTGACATCCACGCCAATGCAATCGTTCTGTTCAAGCATCCATTTCAAGATAGTTAGTTCTGTTTTCATACCGGTGATCAATTTTATGTGATGATCAGATGAGGCATCTTGGACAATTTCCTGGAGATGAATGAGTGCGTCGAGGCGATCATGTAAGGAGTTTATCAGATTTTCGACGGTGGTCAATTTTTCCCACTGTATTTTATTTGGATCCGCAAGGGAAAGGATTTTTTCGTCAATGAAATAAAACTCCCACTGGATGCCCGCTTTCTCAAATATGGTATAGTCGGCGAGCTCATTTTTTTCATATTCGTTCCATTTTTTCATTAGGCGCGCTTTTGCATCGTGGCTGATGGCGCCAAGCACATGCTCAATGATCGTATTGACCAGTATAGAGAGCTCTCGTTCACTCTTTTGCATGATGTTTCGTCTATTTGTAATCGTAACGTGTGCCGTAGCGATTGTTTTTATATACGTGTTATGATCATTTTCCAATTGGCCCAACAACATTTTTGCCCTTTCACACTGAGGATCTGATGAAGAGCCAGATGCAACAGGATTTTGCGGATTTCGATTGCTTCTTGGTTGTTTGGAGACATTGGGTGGATGAGCGTTCGGAGTAACCGTTCCAAATGTTCGGGGTTCATCCAAACATTCGGGCATATTTTTTCGAGTCGAATCAAGGCATCCGGGACGGAATATCGTATGTGGAATAAATTTGCGCAATGTTTGTGCAATACGTTGTTCCAATCCTTTTTCGCAGTCCAGTCTCTTGTTGCTGTTGTATTGATCGCAGTTTGCTTTTGTTACAAGCCCGAGCATACTCGATAGTGCGGATGGAGCATTATTGCCAAGCCAACGCAAAAGTTGGACAACGTGGGGCGAAATTCCATTCCGAGAACGTTTAATTTGTTTGAGA
>JAGWXQ010000104.1 GCA_018969805.1 Paenibacillaceae bacterium
ACGGATATGTTTATCGGGATGGACATTGCTTCGACGGAGTTGTACAAAGATGGGATGTACCATTTGGCAGGCGAAGGAAAATCATATACAAGCGAACAGTTTGTGCAATTGCTCGGTTCTTGGGTCGCAAAGTATCCGATTATTTCCATCGAAGACGGCTGTGCCGAAGACGACTGGGCAGGTTGGAGCATGCTTACAGCGCACATCGGCGATCGGTGCCAGCTTGTGGGCGATGATTTGTTTGTGACAAACACGGCGCGGTTGTCGCAAGGCATTGCGCACGGTGTCGCGAACTCGATTTTGGTCAAAGTCAATCAAATCGGAACGCTGACAGAAACGTTTTCTGCAATTGAAATGGCACAAAGAGCACGCTACACAGCAGTGATTTCGCATCGCTCCGGGGAGTCGGAAGATTCGACGATCGCGGACATCGCCGTGGCAACCAATGCAGGGCAGATTAAGACAGGAGCGCCGTCGCGCACGGACCGTGTCGCCAAATACAACCAGTTGTTGCGCATCGAGGACCAGCTCGGGGAAGCGGCGGTGTATGCGGGTCGTAGTGCGTTTCGCTTCTTGTCTTAAGGCAAAGCGTATGGTATAATCAAGTCACAAATTGTCGATCATAAAGGGGGAGTAGCGATGGATTTTTGGGAAACGTTTTTGAAAATCGTGCTCGTGGTTGTGTCCCTCGCACTCATCGTCGTCGTATTGCTGCAAAAAGGGAAAAGTGCAGGACTTGCGGGAGCGATCACGGGTGGAGCGGAGCACTTATTTGGCAAACAAAAGTCGCGGGGTATTGACTTAATTTTAGAACGCATTACGCTTGGGTTGTCGATTGTATTTTTCGTGCTGACGGTCGTCGTCGGATACTTGATCGGGGCGTAATGGTGTACGTGCAGGCAAGGGATGATGCCCTGCCTGTTTTTTTGTGGGGGTGATGTTTTTGCGCGCGTTGCGGCATCGCGTAGCACAAATGGTGCGCGAACACCCAAATGAGACAGCAGCAAGCATTGCAGCGCTTTTGCGGGCAGAGGGGATCAAAGAGCGTGAAGTGCGTCGGGTGCTCACGATGCTTGTCTCTTCCGGGGAAGTGCTTGCGCTTTCCGATGGGAAATACGTGGTATACGATCAGCAGACGCATTGGACGGGCACGGTCACTGTTGATGGGCGTGGGGCGTGGACGTTTGTCGAGGAAGGCAAGATGTTGCCTCCGATTGCGGTACGTCGTCGTGCGCAGGTGATGCACGGTGATGTGGCTGAAGTCGTCGTGCGGTTTGGGACGCAGCGGGGCGTGCCTGTCGGGGATGTCGTACGCATCGTCAAGCGGGCACACGAGCGCGTCATGGGAACGGTGCACGTGCATTGGACGGGTGGAGCGACGGTGCGGCCGGACGATCGACGCATCGCAGATGCGATCGCGATAACGGATGCGCCTCAGACGATCGATCGGCATCGGGTCGTCGTGCACATCACATCGTATCCCGATGATGCGCGTGGATTGTGTGGGCGTATCGTCGATGTGATCGGTGCGCCTGAGGATGGGGACATCGAGACGCGCGTCATCGTGCACAAATACGGTTTGCAAGAGCCGTTTTCCGAGCGCGCGTGTCGTGAAGCCGACGCGTGTGTGGCGCAGGAACTGGATGTGGCTGGAAGAATCGATTTGCGCACGAAGACGATATGTACGATCGATGGCGCGGATGCGAAAGATCTGGATGATGCGATCAGCATCGATGTGCTGCCGAATGGGCACGTCGTACTTGGCGTGCACATCGCCGATGTTGCTCATTTTGTGCGGCCTGGGACTGCGCTGGACCGTGAGGCGTATGCGCGGGGGACGTCGGTATACCTTGTTGACCACGTCGTGCCGATGCTGCCACACGCGCTGTCCCAGGGCGTGTGCTCGTTGCTTCCGGACGTGGATCGGTTGACGGTCACGATTGAGATGGAAATCCATCCATCGGGTGCGGTCGTGCGTTATGCTGTATATCCGTCGGTCATTCGCTCGGTCGCACGTCTTACGTACGATGAAGTGTTTGCGATCGTGAGCGGACACAGCCATCACCTTGAGCGACAGGAAGTGTACACGACGTTGCATGCTTTGCGCGCGCTCGCAGAAACGCTGCGCGAGAAGCGCATGCGCCGTGGTGCGCTCGATTTGGACATACCCGAAGTGATGATCGCCGTCGATGCACAAGGGAGTCCGATTGCGCTCTCGCCTCGACCGCGAACGATCGCCCACGCGATGATTGAAGAGGCGATGCTGTGTGCCAATGAGACGGTCGCGCGCATGTTGCATACGGCGCTCATTCCGTGTGTATACCGCGTCCACGAGCAGCCTGATGGAGAAAAACGGGAGGCGTTTGTCGCACTGGTGGAAGCGCTCGGGATCCGTGTGCGTTCGGAAAAGGGCGAGCGGGTGTGGCACAGTTTATTGGCCTCGGTGCGTGGGATGCCGTGCGAAGCGATCGTCTCACGCATGATGCTGCGGTCGATGAAGCAAGCGCGCTACGATGACAGCGCACTCGGCCATTTTGGACTTGCTGCGGAACATTATGCGCATTGTACGTCTCCGATACGCAGGTATCCTGATTTGCTCGTGCATCGCGTGTTGCGACAGGCGCATTGGGGTGCGCGCGTACATGACGATGTCGCGCATATGCGCGGTTTCCTCCATACGGCCGCGCACCATTGTACAGAACGCGAACGCAACGCGGTCCAAGCAGAGCGCGAGAGCATTGCGCTAAAAAAAGCGCAGTGGATGATGGCGCGTCTCGGACAGCAGTGCGATGCGGTCATTGTATCCGTGGCGCAGTTTGGGCTGTTTGTCGATGTCGGGGATACGGTGGAAGCGCTGTTGCGCCTTAGTGCGTTTGACGACGATTATTATCACGTCATGGAGCACCAAGGGTGCATTCGTGGAGAGCGTACGGGAAAGACGCTGCGCATTGGGGACCGCATCCGTGTCGTCATTGAGCGTGTACGCATCGCCGAGCGCGCGATCGATGTTGGGCTCGTCAAGACGCATCGCATGCGCAGGACACCGCTTGGAAAAAAACGCAAACGTCCGCTAGCGCGGCAAACGAGCAAACAGGCCACACGTGTGCCAACACGCACGAAGCGACGGAGGACGTTGTAACTTTGAACGGTTGTTGTTGGACATTCCCTATGGAAAACAGTGTTTCAGGGGGCTGTATGCGCGGAGGAAGCAAAAGCGTTTTGTGCATCGACTAGATCGTTTGACATACGGATTCGTGTCAATCAATAGGAGGACGTTTCTGTGGTAAAAAAGCAGGAGAAGGCACTTGCGGTCAATCGAAAAGTGTCCTTTGATTATACGATTGAAGACCATTTTGAAGCGGGCATCGTGCTTATGGGCACGGAAATTAAGTCTTTGCGCGCGGGAAAAGCGACGCTTGGTGAGAGCTTTGCGACGATTCGGGACGGCGAAGCATACGTGCACAATATGCACATCGCGCCGTATGCACAGGGCAATCGGTACAATCCGACCGATCCTGCCCGCGCGCGCAAGCTGCTGCTGCACAAACGAGAAATCATGAAGCTGCTGGGGCTGACGAAGCAGCAAGGGTATACGCTTGTACCGATGAAACTGTACGTCAAAAATGGGTATGCAAAACTGCTGCTCGGTCTGGCTAAAGGCAAGAAACTGTACGATAAGCGGCAAGCGGCAGCGACGAAAGATGCACACCGTGATATGGAGCGGGCGTTAAAACAGCGACAAAAGACACCGTGGTAACTTGTGGGTGGGGACCCGTGTACGCGTGACAACCGGATTTTCTTGTGCGATAATAAAGAGGTTCATTTTGGGGGCGTTTTTGGATTCGACGGGGATAGTTTGAGCGACGGTTGCGGGTAGCGGGGTTGCGTCCGCTTGAATACGCAAATGCCAATTTAACTGGCAAAGCACAACCTTCTTACGCTTTAGCAGCTTAAACACCTGCGGGCGTGCTCTTCCTCACCATCGCCCATGTGGTGAGAGCGGGGCTCATATGCAGTGGGATACGCGCGCACGTCTCCGTCTGGGGTGTGTGTGAAGAAGACAATCAGGCTTGTTGGATGCGCGGCCGGTCTCAGGGCGGTGCTTTGACGAGATCCATACTGAGGCTACACCCGTAGACATCGTCGTGGCAATATTTTCGGACAGGGGTTCGACTCCCCTCGCCTCCACTATCAAAGCCACGCTCATTTGATCATGAGATGTGGCTTTTACCATTCCCACCATATAAATAGAGCAGATTGATCATTACTTCAACCTGCTCTTTATGAATTACTACCTTTTGCACATATAGTGCTATTTGCTGTCTTATCTGTGGCAGTGTGCCCTGAAGGAATAGCTGTCTTGCGTTTTCAAATGCCTCTTTAAGTTTTTTTCTGGGACAGAACCTATTCCGGATGCATTTTCAATCTTTGATATTAGTGCTTCAATATCTCACTTCTCTTTTTCAAATTGATCAAGTCCTGCAATAAGTGAGGGATTGGCTGTATCTGCTGTTAGAAAAATAAGGTTGCTGCACTTTCTTTCAATATCGTTCTTTTGCTTTTGGAGTTCTGTAAGTTTGACTTGAGTATCTTTGTTGGTTTTTAAAATATAATCGAAATATTTCTAAATAAGTGTTGGTATTCGCTTTTCATCAAAGATAACATTTGATAACCGTTCAAGTACAAAGCGTTTAATATATTCCCTGCGTATTTCTTTATTGGTGCAGGCATCACGAGTCGTTCTTTCTCTTGTGTTGCAACGGTAGGTGCAGTGCTTGGTTTTGCCTCCCCCAGCAAATTTGCGATTGCCTATATAGCGTTTGCCACATTCTCCACAGAATATCCTGCCTGATAAAAGATACGTCTTTTTGGCTGATGCACTTGCAGTCTTTCTCTGTCTGCCTTTAATAATTGCTTGGATTGAATCAAAATTCGTTACAGAAACAATTGCAGGTATGCCACCTTCTATTCGAATAACATCTTCATCACTTCTATATAACTGGACAGTGGCGAGTAAAGGAGTGTCCAACTATAACTGATTATTTAAGAATATATTTCAAATGGCGAGCTAGAATAATTCAGTTTGACGGTAAAACCGACGAACTTAACAAAGGAGGTGCAACAAATGAAATTCTTCGAAGAAAGCGAGTATTTGGAACTTAAAAAATCTACATCCGAGCTAAAGGAGGCTATTGTCAGTATTGTTGCAATCCTGAACAAGCAGTGCTGGTGCGCTTTATTTTGGCATCAAAAATGATGGTACACCTGTCGGACAAGTTGTTTCAGATAAAACTTTGCGTGACATTAGCCGTTCTATTGGTGATCATATAGAACCTAAAATATATCCTGAAATTACTGCTGTAAAGCTTGATGACAAATCCTGCATTCGAATTAAATTTGAAGGCACTGAAGCTCCCTACTTTGCTTTTGGCAGAGCATACCTCCGTGTAGCGGATGAGGACAGGCAATTGACTTCAAAAGAATTGCAAAAAATAATCCTAACAAAAGCACAGAATGATACTCCTTGGGAATTAGATGCTCCGGAAAAGAACCCTTATTCAATGGATGAAATAGATGAAAAGTCTGTAAAGTGCTTTATTGA